>NZ_JBFRDV010000003.1:0-288905 GCF_052113945.1 Paenarthrobacter sp. RAF54_2 | reverse complement strand
CTCTTGGCGGTAGCCGTTGACGTTGTTGACGAGTTCGTAGCCCGATTGCTCGGCCGCTTCAAAGAGCGCATCGAACAACGGGTTTCGCGATCCGTTGTGATGATGCTGATTAACTGGAATAGGTCCCGATCGACCTCGGTACGCACCGGTTGGATCCGAGCCCTTGAACGTCTCGATCCGCTTAAAGTACGGAAGAACGTGAGCGTAGTCCCATTCTTCGGTTCCGGTCTGCCGGGCCCAGCGCTCGTAGACGAGTGGATTGGCGCGCTGATAAAACATCCCGTTAATCGAGCTGCTTCCCCCCATGACCCTGCCGTGATAATGGTCAATTCGACGACCCTTAAGCCCCGTCTCAGGCTCGGACTTGGTACGCCAGTCATAGAAAGGGTGGCCCATGAGGAAGAGGAAAGCCGCAGGCACCCGCACCGGCACATCAAACAAGGAATACCTATGACCAGCCTCAAGAACCAACACCCGATTTTGCGGATCCTCGCTCAAACGGTTCGCGAGGACACAACCTGCCGAACCTCCCCCAACAATGATGTAGTCATAAGCGTCAAGCTTCACTGTTTATCCTCACTTGGTAGATGGCGTCGTTCGACTGAACGCCAAGGCCTTGCCAACATCCTTCCCCAAATAACACAGCCAGGGGCTAGGTGAGGAAGATTACGAACTACCCCACGGCAACTTGTGAGCCATGACATACCAACAGACCACCACCTTCCGGCCGCAACTTTTCAGAAGGGCGGTTCCGATGGGAGCTTGGGCCGGTATTCCGCGTCTCGAACGGCGGCTAAGAACAGGGATTATCATCCGAGACCGGAGTAGACGGACGCAGTCGACTCCGAGTCTCGTATCGTGGCAACAATCGTGACGATACCGACACTGGCTGCGTTGCATTGGAAAAACTTGCATGACTGTCAGCACGACGGCCGGGCAGGATTTAGATGTCTACCCGCAATTCGCGGCCGGCCCCGCCGACAGTGGCTGGGGAAGCCCGCGCTCTATGGGGGCCTAGAGGCAAAAATGCTAGGAGGAATGCATGATGGCGAGAACGCAAGACGTCGTGGTCGTTGGCGCCGGCTTCAGCGGTATCGTGGCGGCCCGGGACCTTGCCGAGCGCGGTCATTCAGTCGTGATACTGGAAGGCGGCACCAGGGTTGGCGGTCGGACTTACGCGCGAACTTTTAAGGGACAGGAGCACTTAACGGTCGAGCTCGGGGGCAGTTGGATCAGTCGCGCTCTCCAACCCAACATTCGTCGAGAAATCGCTCGATACGGCGTCCAGGTCAAGACCGATGTCCCAGCAGAGAATGCAGCGTTCATCACGGATGGCATCCGCCGCCCGTTTCCGGTGCCAATGTCAGAATTGCCCGATCTTGAGCGCGCATTCATGCGCTTGCGGGACGCGTCCAGGCGCATCGCTCCCAGCCAGCCGCTCAGCCAGCAGCCCCTGAATGACCTCGACATCTCAGTCGAGGCGTTCATCCACGGGATGGACCTCGGTCCTGCAACGACTGATCTGTTCTATGCGCTCATTGCTTGGTACTCCGGCGCGGACCCACGTGCCGTTTCGGTGTTCGGCGCCATTGCACAGACCGCTGGATTCGGTCACAGCCCCGTGGGGTTCTACACCGGCCTCAGTGAGCGCTTTGTTGGCGGCGCAGGCGTGCTCTTAGAGAAAATGATCGACACCAGTGGCCTTGAGGTACGGCTTGACCATCTTGTCACGCAGGTGCATCAGAACGACCACGGCGTCACTGTCCGGACAAAAAGCGGAGAGGTGATCCACGCCAAGGCTTGCGTGATGGC
Organism: Paenarthrobacter sp. RAF54_2; assembly: GCF_052113945.1. Taxonomy (NCBI): domain Bacteria; kingdom Bacillati; phylum Actinomycetota; class Actinomycetes; order Micrococcales; family Micrococcaceae; genus Paenarthrobacter; species Paenarthrobacter sp. RAF54_2. The sequence goes on along the minus strand of NZ_JBFRDV010000003.1, from coordinate 287,093 downwards.
GATTCCGACTAACGTCCTTCGCCAGGTGGAGTTCTCACCGCAGCTCGGTCCGCGCAAAGTGGAACTTCTTGCCGAGGATCACCTCGGCCGCGCGTACAAAGGCTCCTTCCTAGTGAGAAACATTCCTCGCCGGTCATTCACGCTCGGATCGGGCAGGCTCCATTCCCTCATTCTCGGCTATGAGTGCGAGGACGGCTCCTGCGTCATGGTTGCCTTCGGCGACGACAAATCGCTTTCGGACCCGCTCTCGCGCGAGGAGGCAGAGGTGGCGGTTCGAGAGTACTTCCCCGACGCCGAGGTCCTCGCCGTTGATGCTCACGACTGGTGCGCCGACCCACTTTTCCGCGGCGGCTACCGCGTCGACCCACCGGGACAAGCCCTGGAGTTCGTACGCGTCATGAATACGCCGGACGGACGTGTTGTATTCGCGGGTACCGATCTCGACGATTCCGTGTGGCGTAACTGGATCGACGGCGCCATCAACAGTGGGCGGGCAGCCGCCGACAAGATAAGTGAAACCCTGTCTCATATGAGGAGTACCAGTTGAACGACACGAATCTCCAGCTGTTCAAGACTCAAATGGCTGCATACGGCCAGATGGACATCGACATGTTGATGACTTCCTTTGATGATAAAGCCGTACTTCAAGACATGAGCGAGCCGGATTCGCTGTGGGTTGGGAGCTCTGAGATCCGGAGGTTCCTGACCGAGTATTTCGCTCACCTATCGGAAGTCCAGGTCACGATCGCTTCTGTTGCGACGAGCAGTAACCGGGTCTTTGCCGAGCTAGAGGTGAACGCTAAGTATTCGCCCGATGCTGGATCCCCTTCGGATATCCACGACGTCGTGATGCGCTATTGCGTCGTCGAGACGTTCAGTCAGGGCAGGATCGTCCATGAGCGCTTCTACTGGGATCGCAGCGAATTCGAATCCCAGCTCTCGTCAGCTCCTAAGCTGGTCAGCTGACGGGCCTAAACCCGCATCCGCGATTCTCCTAACGACACGCAAGACCACAAGAAATCGAGGTAACCCGATGGCCGACGTAGCTGTGCTGGGGATGGGCAACATGGGGGCTGCAGTCGCCCGGGCGTTACTCGCCGACGGTCGAAGTGTCCTGGTGTGGAACCGAACCGCGACGAGGTGCGAGCCTTTGGCGAACGAGGGCGCGGAAGTGGCGCCTACCCCGACGAGTGCCATCTTGGGTGCTCCTGTGGTCATCGCCTCAGTCTTGGACTATCGCGCTCTGAAGAACGCTATGGCTGATCAGCTCGACCTAACGGAGCGCACTGTGATCAACCTCACCTGGGGAACGACAGATGAGGCTCGCGAACTTGCCGAGTTGGTGTCGACGCGGGGCGGTCGCTACGTAGAAGGTGGCGTGCTGTGCCGACCCGAAGCCATCGGGCACCCCGAGGGGGACATACTGTATTCAGGTCCAACAGGGTCTATCGAGGAAGTTCGCTCCCTCCTAGCGTCGCTTGGCCCAATTCACTACGTGGGTTCAGACCTCGCGCAAGCCAACGCTTTAGCTCTGGCTCTCGGATCGATTTTTTACGCCAGTGTCTTGTCGTTCCTTGAGGCGGTGGCCTACGCTGATCGGTTAGGTATTTCAGCCGACGTCATGGCTCCTCTGGTACGAATTCCGCTCGGCCTTGCCGGTTCGACGATAGATGCGTCCGTTGACCAGATCGAACGGCAGGACTTTATCGGATCCGAAGCGTCAAACGCGGTGCACTCTGCGGCGCTGGCCTCAGTGGCGCAGGCTTTCACAGCTGCCGACATCGAGCACCGCCTTACTGATGCGGTGAGCTCCTATTTCGACTCAGCGGCCCAGCTGGGACTCAGCCACCTCGAAGTCGGCGCGCTCCTGCGCATCATGTCCCGGACCGCCGCTGAGTTTAATGCGACCTGAATCCTGTCCGTATTGCTAAGGGGGGTATCGCTAGCGTTAGGTGGCCTCAGGCCCCTTGGGACTATCGGATGAAGAGCGGGAAGCCCTGTCCTAGTCAGCGCGAACGGGCAACACGGCCCCACACTCTGGCGACGCGCTCCTGGATATGCTAGCGCCGAAGGTGTCCTAGCGACTTCGGCCGCCGCACACATCCCGGACCATGTCGGCAGTCTGACGAATGGAAGCCGTTAAGGGGCGGGAAGCAGGGGGAAGCCAAAAGGGAATTCTCATTCGGTTAGCAACGAAAGGGATTCGATTCGCTGCTGCAGCGGGTGCATGTCTACGGTCGTGGCGGCGTCTCCGCATCTCCCCCCATTTTGCGGAGCAGCTACGGGACCCCACGCTTGAGTCTCCCGCAGACTCGCGTCGGGTTCGTCCTTACTTCTCGGTCCGGTTCTGTCGAAGTTCCCAGCCCCAGGCACGAGGGCAGCCAAATGTGGTAGGGCTTCCTGGACGGAGCTGGCTTCAACTTCAATTGTCTGCTGCTCACTGAGCATAGGCGCCTCTCCCCTAGCTCAGGCTGACGGAAGGGTGCTTCTCGGCCTTTGGCCTAGTTGCTTGAGGGTTTAGAGGGGGCAGGGACGCCTCCACCCTCAAGAGGCGAGGCGACTTGAACGATTGCGCAACAAGCCTGCTGCGCAATCGCGACTCACGCGCTCAATTGCAGCGACATTCCTCTAGCCCCGCAAACGCCGACTGCGAGGCTTCCCCCTGCCTTCCAACGCTGCCCCACTGCCTGATGGTCCAGCAGTCCAGACCAACTCCCGATATATATACGGGGCCGCCGAGCCTCAGGAGGATCAGGCGGGAAGGGAAAAGCCGTGGCGATCGTGAAGACAGTCTCGCTACGATCAGGCCAAGAACGTACCTAACCGCCCAGAGCCTGGGACTGCGTCACATATATGCATATGCACCACAGACTATGGCACATGTGGCCCGGCACTAGAGGCTCAGCCAATGGCCCGTCGAAACCGAATGCACCTATATCGGCAGTTGTTTGGTTTGCTGCTCCTGTCCATAGGCCGCGTTAATAGCGGACAGGCTCCTGCATCGACACTAGTTAGATGCCCTGACGCCAACGACCGTGCCGCCGCTCCTTTCACACCTCTGGATAAATGAGTGCGCCCACAATAACCCAGGCAACACTGTGCATCGCGTCGACTGAGCGCTCATGTCCGAACGGCACAGGAGTCGGGCCTCGTCTAAAACCACGTTGACGCGCATGAAAGCCGTGCCTTTTTGAACGCGTCATGTCGCTATGGCCACTCACATGAATGAGTAGATGAAGACGAAAGGAGGGATGAGCCAATGGCCGCAAGCAGTCACAGTAAAGAAGATTTAAGTGTGGACTTTGTCCACACCCACTTTGGCCTGACAAAGTACCGACCGGCCCGGCCTTCTCACGCCAGGAACGAGCCTAAACCAAGAACTTTGACGAAGGATCGCGAAGTCATGCTGTGCTCAGTACCCCTACCCATGAAGAGGTGTAGGCCAACCACGACCGACCAGACGCACCAAGAGAGGAACACATAACCCCAGCTCACAGCAAGCGGAGGGCCAACCAGCCACGACCCTGAACCCGCTCCCCCACAACCAAACAGGCGACCCGCGGCGCCAGGCACACCCCGCGGCCAGTGTCAGAGGGACCTGACCACCCAGAATGTACACACGTTAAAGCAAAAACCCCCTCTGACGAGGGGGTATGCCGTGCCCGAGGTGGGACTCGAACGGGATTCCAGGCCTTGGGAACACTGGGAACTCTTGAAAACATGCGGAATCCGGGGCAGTCCGTCGGCTGTACGGGCCAATCCGGAGCGGAAAGTGTGGACATTGTTCACACTTCTTTTTTGCTCCATCGCCACCGAAGAAAAGGACCCGACGCTGCTATGCGCATTCGGACCGGCACCAGCAAAATGGGAGCCGGCACACACTAGAGACCGCCTGCTAAGTCTCAGCATTTTCGCCCGCTTGGAGCCTCCTGCCGGGATGAGGCGGCGGCCTGCAGGGCACGACTCACACCGATGTGTCGAACAAACCAAAATCCGGCAACACTCCGCCCGGCAGAACGATGAAACATCCAGCACGATGGCAGCACCTCCTTCATTGTTAACATGGTGGAGAAGACCACGAGCATCATGACAAAGCCGATCCACTGCCCTCTCAACACAGCGAGGGCGTGAACAGGGCCGCCAGCTCCGCCCCGCGGAGCCAGGGCACCCATCGCCCGCAGAGATCAGCGAAACCTCACTGAACAGATTCACCAAGGCAAAGGCCGCGTACGCCTGACACTGGTGGGACCCCTCGTGGTCGAGGCCGAAGCCGACGTCGACCGCGGGTAGGTCATTTCGGCATCCTTTGGGTAAAGGCGTGTACGTCCGAATTGCGTCCCCAAGACGCGATATCGCCCTTTGAAGGACACGAAATCCGCTAACTCGTGGATGTCCGTGAGTCGATCCGAAGTTCGTTGAGCTGTACGGTTTAGCAAGATATTCAGCTCAAACGCCACGAACAGCTGTAGCGGGCAGAATTCTCAGTCTTCGAAGTGCAGCGGGGCGTCAATACTCCGGTGACGTTGGCGATGATCTCGGCGGCGACCGCGTTGAGTTTCTGATTCCGGTGGCTGGACGCCTGGGTCAGCATTTTGAATGCTTCGTCTTGAGTGCAGCGGTTCTGGGCCATGATCACTCCGCAAGCAAGATCGATGACGGTCCTGTTGGCCATGGCGGCCTTCAAGTCAGCGTTAAGGCGTTCGGTGCTTTCGATCCGGATGGCCAGGCGCAGCGTGCTGCCAGCCACATCCGCTAACGCGGTGGCTTCGCTGATGACCTCCCGTGTGAAGAGCCCGGCGGTGGGTGCGAAGAAGTTCAGCACCGCCTCGGAAGTTTCTCCCAAGTCCATGGGGACGCCCAAGCCACTGTGGCAATCCGCAATGGCCAGCGCTTCGCTGTATTTGGGCCACTTGGTGTCTGTTTCCACATCGGCCAGCAGCACCGCATGGCCCACATCAAGTGCTTCAAGGCACGGCCCTTGGCGCAGGTTCTGCTCTATTCGGTCCAGGAGTACTGCCTTCTCGCTGCTGCCCGCAACCGTCGCGGTCCGTTTGCGGCGCCGAAGCGTCAGGGCACAATCGAAGGGCTCACCGGCCACGAGGCTCATCGCGTTCGCGGCAAAGAGGGTCACCCCATCAAGGATCCCCTTGATATCAGCAGTGCCGGCAACCAAATCGTGCAGCCCGCGGATGTGCTCGGGATTTCCTGTAGAGTCCATGAGCCCAATGCTAGGAACGTTCATCGTTCGCGTCATCACGTGCGCCACAGACAGGAACACCTGCGGGCAGGCTGCGCGGAACATGGCGGGCGGGTTAAATGGGCGGCGAAGCCTTCGAAGTACATTTCAACAGGTGTACGTCCGGAACTGGATCCCCAGCGACCCTTGCTTCGGGCCCCTAGTAAGGGCGAGATCAACCGTGATTCACGGACATTGGCGCTGTCGTGGCATTTTCCTCATGCCCGAAAAGACACCCAGCCAGCACGGTTCCTCACCGTGGAGCAAACAGACCAGTACTTGAACGTGGGCCAGCCGCTCATCCGTGCGCTTCTATAGAACGCTGAACTGCGGGCCATTCAAGAGGTGCACGTGGTTATCTTGAACAACTCGTTGGCTTGAGGCGCGTAACGCCACACCACTCACTGGGACGAGCTCCCCCTCGTCAAAGCCGCCTGACCGGCAGCTCACCATCAGAAAGGAAAACCACCATGACTATTGCGCCTGAAACACCCACGACCGGCCACGAAGTCGCTGTCCGGTTCAGCCCCGACGGAACACCACTGGCGATCAGGTACGACGGCCGGATCTGGATGGTCGATCCGGACATCCACACAGCACACTGGTTCACCAGGGACGCTTGGTGGGAACACCGTACGCGGGTGGCCGTTGGAACCGGGGACGTCGTCAGCGTCGAGTACTGGCACGTGCCAGCACGACCATCTGGAGCCAATGCAGAGCTACATACGTTCATGCTTCGCCGTGAGCCCTTGGCTGAACACTGGCAACTCGAGTCCATCAGCTAGTACGAGGTGACATTTACCGCCAGCCCGTCCCGGAGCAGCTCTTACTTCACAGCGGCTCCCGCCGATCCCCTCCTGGCGCCGGTAAGGATGATCCCCTTCATCAAAGTTCGGCCGCCCGTACAGCTGCAGGCTGGCCTTTCGGAGCCCCGGTCTAGAGGGCCTGTTTGACTGCGAGGGAGGCGGACATCCATTCGACGACGATTTCCCGGGATATGGCGACGTCAAGCACGAACACGCCTCTGTCGTGTCCGGCGAGCCAATCCTGGAGGATCTTCAGGTCTGCGAGGGTCATCGCCTTGTGGCCGTCTGCGCCGAGAGCGCGGCCGATGGCGGAGAAGTCGACTTCATCGATTAGCATCGCGGTCGGGTCGAGGCCTTTGGAAGCGTACTGGTGGAGTTCGGCTCCGTAAGCGGCGTCGTTGAGGGCGATGACCACGCCTCTGCGGGTGGTCCGGATGAAGGTTTCGAAGTCTGCCAGTCCCATGAGACCTCCGCCGTCGCCGGTAATGAAGACGGTGGTCCGTTCGGGGTGGGCTATTGAGACTCCGGGCGCGGAGGAGAAGCCGAGGCCGATAGATTGGAAGGCGGTTCCCACCAGGACCATTGCTTGGGGGTCGGGGACGGAGAGGTACATGGGGGCCCATCCCATGAAGTGCCCGCCGTCCATGACGATTGACCTCTCGGCGGGGAGGATGCCCTCCAGGGCAGCGACCACGGTGCGGGGGTTGAGGCGTCCGTCGGGGCCGAACTCTTCCGGGTCCTCGTAGGGCCCGATCGAGCGGAACTCGTCCTCCGCGACCTCGGTCGCGGCATGTCGCCACGTCTGGTGCTCGTTGACGGTTGGTATGCGGCCCCTTAGTGCTTCGAGAAAGGGTGCAAGGTCGGCGCGGATGTACTTGTCGACGTGTGGGTGATCGCTGGAGGGCTCGTTGTCGATGCGGACGACGCGCGTGTCGGGTCCGAAGAGGGTCCCGTAGCGGTGCTGGAAGGAGTTCATTGAGGCTCCGGCGACGAGCACGACGTCGGCCTGTCGGGCGAGGTCGAGGCGGTGCTCGCGGGCGAAGCCTCCGGCGATGCCGAGGTTCCATGGGCTGTCGACGATGTTGACGGCCATTACGGAGGTCATGAACATGGCCCCCAGCCGGTCCCCAAGCTCTTGGAACGGGCCGACCGCGTCTCCGAGCAGCACCCCTCGGCCGGCCAGCAGGAGCGGACGCTTAGCGTTGCGCAGGATGGCGGCGACCCGGTCGAGCTCCTTCCCGGACGCATTCCAGACGGGCTTGGCTGGCAAAGGTTCGAGGTGGGTCTGCTCCTCCAAGGGTTCGGTGGCCAGGTCGTAGGGGATGGCGAGGACCACGGGTTGGACGGTGCGCAGCGCGAGGTCGAAAGCGCGGTGAGCAACTAGTACCGCGTTTTCGGGGTGCGCCACGAGCGTGACAACTCCTACCGCTTCTGCCGCTGTGACTTGGTCGATGTCGAACGACCGCGGCCCGGTGCTTGGCGCGTCCCCGACGATGAGCACCATTGGTACTCGGGCGAGCCTAGCCTCGGCCAGTGCCGTGTAGGCGTTGGTGAACCCGGCCCCGTAGGTCGTGGTCGCCGCCCCAATCTGGCCTCCGGCGCGGTAGTACGCGTCGGCCATCGCGACGGTGGCAGCCTCGTGGCGTCCAGAGGTGAAGGGGAATCCCCGGCTGGTGAGGTGGCTGATGAGGTGGGCGTTCCCGTTGCCCATTAGGCCGAACAGATGGCCGGCGCGCTCGGCCACGACGTCCGCGATTGCTGTGGACACCGTCGGGCTGGCGGTGGGTGGGGTGGGCGTTGTCATGCGATTTCCTATCGTGGGCCTTCGCCCGGTGTGAGAGGGATATGCGGTGGCTGCGCTGCGGATGCCGCAATGACCGCCTAAGGTGACTGGGGTTTTGGCCGTCCGCCGTGGTGTTGACGTGGAAATGGTGCCCCGACCAGATGATGCAGGGGTGTCCGTCCGGGGGTGAGTGCGTCGCCGCGCATCCCTGGCGCTTGCCTTTGAACGTGGGATGCCTTCCCTGTGGCCTTCCGGCGGAACCGTGTTCCCAAGAATAGGGCGGCGGCCGGGGCCAGAGAAGCGAAAAGCGCACCGCTCCTCACGGCGTGGCAGCTTCTACATGCCGTGCGGAGAGGAACGGCGCCGAACCTTATTCCGGGTAGACCACCCAGGGAGAATCCATGTCGGATCCTGCAGCGTCGAACTCATGGGTTTCCAAAGTGTAGAAACGGATAGCCAGCCCGTCGGGATCATGACAGACGAGCAGCCAGCCGAGGATGCCGCGGAGGACAGACGAATTTGCTACTCCATGTTGGTTCAGGTGCTGTTCCCACAGTTCAAGGTCCTTGAGGGTCCCAACGCTGAGGACTGTCGGGTCAAACCCTTTCATGCGCTCCGCGATTTTGGGGGCCAAGCGAAGTTCAAAGTATGTATCGATGCCCGGGATCGTAACGATGTAGGCAAAGAGATTCCCTTCCCGGTCGAAGTGATCAAATTCTGCGCGTCGTTTAGCTCCGAGGATCTCCTCGTACCATTTCAAGCTCGTCTGGAGATTGGTAACCGGAATCTTCAGGTGGTGGATGCCAGCGAGAGCTACTTCGGATGCTTTTATATCGTTTGTCATCACTTACCTGGTTCCTGAATTTGTCGCGGCGACGGGGCGATCACCTGGGGGTATTGGCACCATTGGCTGGAAGATCTGGCCGGGGTCGTAATGTGCTTTGACCTCGCGGAGCCGGGCATATTTCGCTGCCCCAAATATGCTTGACAGATCTACAACTTCATCAGCACCGAGGAAGTTGATGTAGGCGCCTTCGGCTGCCAAACGGTTGAGGGATTGGTGTGTCGAACGGCACCATCCGATATGTTCCTGGTCGAGTAGGTCACTTTCCCACCCGGCTGTGACGTTGTAGGCGAAGCGTGCTGACCGCTTGGGGTAGGCCGTTTCGCTTTCGGGTACATCGTCAATTGCCCCTCCGAGCAGGAGAACCTCAATTTGAGCGTCTTCACTCGGCATTGATTCGGCTGCTTTGAGCATGGCGTCCGCAACCTCGGCTGTCAGCGCGTTGAAGTGACCGGGTTTGAGGAAGTATCTGAAGCCATGGGGGTACCTGTGGTCTTGGTGGCTTTGAACTTCCGCGAACCGTTGGCGGGCCACCTGGGCTGACCCGAAGTGTTGCACTCCGAGCGTTTCCTGCGCTGAGAAAGCGTCAACTGGGTCCCCGGACCACATCCATTCAAACGTGACCACGGGTTCACCTCGCCGGTGATTTGGACCCGACTGGCTCAGCGCTTTTTGTACTTTGACCATGACTTGAAGTTCTCGGGGGAGCGTTTCGGCGCGGCTCCCAAATTCGATTAGCGCGGCTCTCGCCTGCTGCAGACCCACCGTCCGCGTTCCAAACGTCACCCACCCAATCGGCGCGGCTTCGTAGGTGAATTCTGTGACAACACCAAAGTTCCCACCGCCTCCCCGCATGGCCCAAAAGAGGTCGGGATTCTCGGTGCTGCTGGCCAACCTCTCCCGGCCCGTACCGTCAATGACGCGAGCAGAGAGGAGCCGGTCACAGGTGAGTCCCCTACTTCGCGAGAGCCATCCAATGCCCCCGCCCAGGGTCAGTCCCCCCACTCCCGTGTGGGAGACAACGCCTGCCGGGACGGCGAGACCGTACCTGGATGCAGCACGGTCGAGGTCGCCCAGCAGTGCACCTCCACCCACTGACACGTTGGAACTTTGTCTGTCTACATTCACCGAACGCATGGCGCTAAGGTCAAGGACAACGCCATCCTCTACAACGGCGCCGCCGGCAATCTGATGTCCTCCGGCGAGAATTGAAATGGGCACTCCGGCTGCCACGGACTCGGTCAGCGCTATTGACACGTCTCGTCCGTCGGCACATTTGACCAGCCCAAGCGGTCGTTTATCGACCATGCCGTTCCACACTTTTCGCGCGGAGTCGTAGCGCCGGTCCTCTGGTGTAAGGAACCGTTCACCGAAATACTTCGAAAGGCTTGCTGCCAGGGTTCGTGTGGTCATGAATGTATTCCTTCTGCTTCGTGTTCCTGGGCTCGGTTGCCTTCTTCCTGGAGCCACCCCGCTACCAGCGGGTTGGTAAGTTCACCAATTTGTTCGACCGCGACTGTGACAGTGTCTCCGGGGGACATAAACTCAGGCGGGTTACGGAAGGCACCTGCTCCGCCAGGTGTTCCTGTTGTAACGACATCGCCGGGTTGAAGAGTGACCGTCCGGGACAGGAATTCCAGCAGCTCCGGGATTCTCGTGAGCATGGTGCCGGTTGTCGAGTCCTGTTTTAGGACGCCGTTGACCGTAGAGGTGATCCGAAGCCCATAAACGTCGGCGATCTCGTCGCGACTTACTATTTCCGGGCCCACCGGGCAAAAGGTATCGGGACTCTTGCAGAGCATGATTTGCATGGCCTCGCGCTGCATGACGTCTCGCGCGCTCACGTCATTTACGAGAGTGTAGCCGTACACGTAGTCCCATGCTTCGGAAGCTTTGACCTTACTGGCGGTCTTCGAGATCACAAACGCGAGTTCAACCTCGTAATCAACGGTGCTATCCGGTTCTGGGATGGCGATGGGATCGCCTGGGCCTATTACGGAGGACCATAGACCGGGGAAGAAGACCGGTTCTTTGGGCGTTACAAGGTGGGCGACTTCCGCAAGATGGCTTGCGTAGTTTCCCCCGGTGTAAATGATCTGGCAGCGTTCCGCCACTGGTGCGAGGAGTTTTTCCGGACGGACAGGGCCGCCATGACCTGAGGCCTCAGTTAGGATTTCGGACCTGCGCGCGGCAGGGGCCTCCAGAAATTGTCTGAGGTCGGCGAAGCCGCTATCAGCAACGAGTCCATCATCGACTCTGACGCCCAGACGTATTTTGTTGTTATGCAGGTATTTAACCAACCTCATTGGGAATTCACACTCTTTCATTAAACATTCGGCTCAAATTAGCTATGCGTGCCCCGGGATACACTTTCGACGTGTGCAGCATCTAGCCTCCGATGAGCCTGTGTACATGGGCCCTGAGTTCAGCGAACTCGGGGCGGGCCTTGGTTTGGAGCTGGGTGCGGGAGGAGCCAAGTGGAATCGAAAGATTGGCGCGAACATTGGCAGGCCGGCCCCCCAAGACGATCACCCGATCAGCGAGGTAGATTGCTTCGTCGATGTCATGCGTTATCAGGACAACTGCCTGCCCCTGGTCTTCCCTGATCCGAAGTACCAGGTCTTCGAGAGTTTCTCGTGTTTGTGCGTCAACCGAGGCAAAGGGCTCATCCATGAGCATTACTCTCGGTTCGAATACGAGGGCACGGGCGATCGCTACTCGCTGTTGCATCCCCCCCGAAAGCTGCCAGGGGTAGCGATTGGAGGCCTCCCGAAGCCCCACTTCCCGCAGGGCTTTTTCCGCCCTTGCCCGCCGTTCACCCTTGGAGACCCTGCCCTTCAGCGGAAGCGTCACGTTGTCGATGACACTCAGCCAGGGCAGCAGGGAGCGACTGTAGTCCTGGAAGACGAGACTGATTGCTGTCGATGGACCAGCGAGTGGGATGCCGTCAACCGCAACGTGGCCGGCCGTCGGTTGCTGCAGACCCGACAGGCAACGCAAAAGAGTTGTTTTGCCTACGCCCGATGGACCGACGATGCAAACAAATTCCCCTGGCAGCACTGAAAATTCAACAGAGCCAAGGATTTCGGCGCTTCCCACGGAAGTATTGTAGGAATGCCCAAGGTTCACAGCTTCGATGACGGCGTTGACGCTATCCCTACTCTCAGTTTTCGCCGCTTTGACAATAGCGGCCTCATTGGTGCTGTTCGATGTACTCACGGCTTCAATTCCGATCGGTCTGGTAGCTTTTGTCTGATTCACAAGGTGACAGCTCCTGTCGTGGCCTGCTGGCTAAGTGCAGTCTTTGGCGACACAACCTTTCCCCGCGACTGGTTTTGCGTTCGATAGCTGGGGTGCCAGTGCAACAGGCGGCCTTCAAGAATTCTGAAGGCAAGATTCAGCAAGTAGCCGAGGATCCCGAGGACCAGCATCCCGGTCCACATGTCCGTGATGGCGTAGTTCCTTTGGGCCGCCAAAATGAAGTATCCGACGCCGCGGTGGGCCCCTGTCATTTCGCTGACGACTATCAGAACCACTGCTATCGAGAGCGCTGTTCGCGCACCAGCGAAGATTTGCGGAGCAGCAGACGGAAGGCGCACGACGAACAGTCTCGTTGCAGCTGAAAGCGAGAACGCTGTGCTCATATCTTTCACTACGGGATCGAGCGCGCGGATGCCCGCGATGGTATTGAGCAGGACTGGCCACACCGCCCCGAAGGCGATGACAGCAATTCTCATGTCGTCCCCGAGACCCATAGATATGATCGCGATCGGCAGTATTGCAACGGCAGGAACCGCGCGCAGAAATTCCAGCTCGGGTTCTATCGCCTCAAGAACCATGGGCATCAGCCCTAAAGCTGTGCCGATCAGGACTCCTGCAAGGACAGCGATCCCATAGCCCATCAGGAGATTCAGGAGGCTGGGGACCAGGTCACTTGTGAGGCGTGAATCTGTGATCCACACTTTTACTGCCTTCGTTAGGATCGTCTGCAAAGGCGGAAAGAAGGGCGACTTGCTGGATGCACTAATCGCCAGCCAGAGAGCCACCGCGATCACAGGTAGCCAAAGCTCGAGCAATAGGCCCTTCATTGCCCTAAGAAAACCTCGCTCCGTCCTATTTGTCATGATGGTTCTCTCACCTTCCACGTACAGACGGATGCCAAAAGAGAGCCTTGCGCTGACCGAGGCCCGTCCCAAGGTTGACCGCGACACCGAGAAGCGCGGCGATCACGACGTAGGCGTAAGCCGTAGGTACTTGCGCGCCCATTTGTGCCAAGGTGATCTCACGCCCGATTCCAGGTGCATTCCCGATGAGTTCAGCGGCGACCGCCAGCAGCAGCGCGATCGTGCTGGCAATTCGAAACCCTGTCAACAGAAACGGCGCCGAACTGGGCAGCAGAACATTCAGCCACAGGAACCGTGTCCGTAAGCGGAAAGCACGCGCGAAATCACGAAGAACAGGGTCCACTTCGCGTATGGCGTACGTAGCTTGCACAAAGAGCGGCCATATGCAGCCAAAAACAATGAGGACAATCTTCATCCAAGTGCTTGGGCCATATAGGAGAACGATCAGGGGAATGAGTGTGACTGGTGGGATTGTCCGGAGAAAATCTACGGAAAGGCGTGTGCTGGCCCCCAAGAAGGGACTCGCGCCTACCAACATCCCGAGAGGAACTGCCAGAACTGCAGCAATAGCTAGTCCAATAATGGAGCCACTGATTGTCGCCCACACGGCGGCCCAGAAATCCTGCTCGGGCAGGAGCCGGACCAGAGCCGTACCGACCTCCGCCGGTGAAGGAACAATCCCGGGCCCGAACCTCAGGGCTTGCACCTCCCAAAGACCCATAAAGAGGGCGAATGCAAGAGCTCTCAGGACGGGCCTTCTCCGCTCGACGCCCTGACCGCGCCCTATGGACAAGGACGTCCTTGTTCTACTCGAATTCTTCAGAACCATGCCTGGCCTCCAGCCCTATTTCCCGCCGAGCAGGAGAGTGTTGAGGTCTGGCTGATTGTCCAGAAGCTTGTACTTATTCATGAGCCCTGCCAGTGTCCGCATTCCCGAAGTGTCGGCTGCATCTTCGGCATAGATGGGCAGCGTGATGACATTCAGGACTTCCGGGGCAATTTTGGTGTAAGTGGCCGTGATCCGGCGTGTGTCAGCTGCGTCAGCATTCGCTCGAGTCGATGCCTTGCTCATGGCAGCCTGAAATTTCTTAACAACTTCGGGGTTGGTCGAGGCAAACTGCGACGACGAGACGAAGATGGTCGACGGCAGGTCGGCGACTGCGTATGCTTGCGGCGCTATGACTACGTGGAGACCTTTGGCCTTAGCTCCGGACAAGAAGGGCTCAACCAAGAGCGCAGCGCTGACCTTGCCTGTAGCTACGGCCTCGGTCATCTGCGGAAAAGGCAATTCTACGAATTGGACAGCTGCTGAGTTTCCACCTTGGTTGTCTATGGCAGCACGAGCCGTGAGTTCGGAAATGCCTTTCAACTGGTTTACCGCAACCGTTTTCCCCTCAAGGGCCTTTACGTTGGTGATCGCAGGGTCGTCAGCGACGATGCCTGAATAGTCCTTGCCAGGATCTGAGGGCGAAGTCGTGGCAACACCGGAAGCCACTATGCCTACTCCGTTTGCTGCTGCTGTCATGGTGCCGGCGGCGTCACCCAGGGCGAAGGCCAACTCTCCATTCAGCAGACGGGGAATCGCCTCAGCCCCAGACTGGATAGTGGCCGTCTTGACGTCGAGGCCCTGCTCCTTGAATTCCTGCTCAGCGGCAAGATATACGGCTGCCGAAGCTGTGGATGGGCTCACCCCTACGGTTATGGAGGTTGGACCTCCCGCCTGGGTCGCGGTCGGCGCCGGATCTGCCCCGCAAGCCGAGACTGCAAAAAGGGCCAACGCGGCCAGGGACGTCGAAAGAACCATTTTTTTCATCGAATGCACACTCCATCGTGTTTTTCAAGTTGGCCTCAAGTATCCTCATGGACAATCAAGGTGTCAAGGTCACTGGGTGACTTTGACACCTACCGTACTTGATCATGTTGCTTAAGTCACTGGGTGACTGGGTGCGCTATTCTTGCACCATGCCTACCTCGAGAGCGGCCTCGCGTCCACCAGCTGTCAACCTGTCAGGTGCCAGCACCCTAAGAAGCACCAACACCGCGGAACGAATTGTCGAAGAACTGCGCGGGCTTATCGCAACTGGGAAGATCAGTAAGGGAGCGCGCTTGCCGACTGAGCGGGACCTGGCCGGCACCTATGGCGTAAGCCCGTCCACTATTCGGGAGGCCATCCGCGCGCTGGCAGTAATGGGCCTCGTGGAGGTTCGCCATGGAAGCGGCACCTATGTGGTCGAAGACACCGGCGCCCTTGTTAGGTCGTCGCTGATCACCGCCATGCAAATGGAGGGTGTGCAAATCAGTGAAGTGCTTCGGCTTCTATCGCTCATCAACGAGCAAGCCGCCTCCAGGGCTGCGGAACGAGCAACTCCCGAGAACCTCCATGCGCTCAGCGAAGCAAACAATGCAGTGGCCCGCGGTTCCACTTCCCGTGAGATATTGGACGGAGTCGTGTCCTTCCTCACTGCACTGCTGGAATGCGCCCACGAGCCACTCCTGAGAGTCTTCGGAGGGTTTCTCATCCAGCTTCTCGATCGCATAGAGAGCGACCTGTTTCCGGACGACGCGCAGTTCTGGCGGACCCTAACCGGAAACGCCTACGAAGACAGAAAGGCCATAATACAGGCCATTTCCCAGAAGAATCACGATGCTGTCGTTCAAGCTGTACGCAAGTACCACGCGGGCGCCATTGATCTCTTGGAGACAAGTTCCCTCGAAACAGGGTCTGGATCAAAGCTTTCGGATGAAAGGTTTGCTTCCCTTATTTCCTCCCTCATCACAAAAAGGTAGGACCACTCAAAGGGGCCTCCTCTCGAGTGGCCCTATCCGGAGCGGTGTAATCCGAAGGGCAGCCGGTGGCCACTGAACTCGCCAAACTTGGATGCATCCTTGATGGCACGTCGCCGCGTTTCTTTCCATATCCTGCGACGAATCTTTGGCCCAGGACGTCGCCGACAAATTGTTCACCTTGCAACGCAACGATGTCCTTCATTACGAGACTGGCCGAACTGCCCCATAGGGCTGCTCTTCGGGCTGCGCGTCTGACGGTAGCTCTACCAAGCCATTCGGCGCTACTGGCAGCGCAGCCGCCTGTTCAACGCCCATCTTCTATAGCTCCGCGACCGATGACTACACTTTTCTGTCAATTCAGGAAATAGCCGTTCTGCAAGCATCCCAACACCATTGGATTGGGTGCTCATAGGCTCTGACCATTTCCACCATCGCTTGCCTACGCCCGGGACAGGTTCTGGGAATGTAAGGGGTGGCTCTAGACAAGGGGGTTCATGACGTTCCAGCCCTGCCCTACTTGGACGCGTGGCATCCAGCCGTAGTCACCGGCTTCCGGATAGAGCCACAGCAGGCCGTCAATATCCCTTGCGAGCACGTCCGGCCTACCGTCACCCGTAAAGTCACCGGGCACCGTGATGGCGTCCATGACGTTCCAGCCCTGCCCCGACTGGAACCGCTGCAGCCAACCACCGGCACCGTCGCCGGGGTACACCCACAGCAGCCCTGCCGAATCCCTGGCCAGGACATCAGGTTCCTCGTCCGCGTTCAGGTCACCCGCGCCAAGGACCGTCGTCATGCCGTTCCACTCCTGACCGACCTTGATCCTAGGGAACCAGCCGCCGGTCCCGTCGCCTGGATATAGCCACAGCACACCGCCGGGGTCCCGGGCCAGGAGGTCGGGGAAGCCGTCGCCGTCGAAGTCCCCCGCACCTAAAAGGGCCGTCATAGCCTGCCAGCCTTGCCCGACCTGGATGCGCGGAAGCCAGCCGCCATCCCCATCCCCCGGATACAACCACAGCAACCCAGAAATGTCGCGGGCCAGCAGGTCCGCGCGGCCGTCGGTGTTGAAGTCACCACCGGCGATGATGGCTGTCATGGCGTTCCAGCCCTGGCCCACGCGTTCAGGGGCAAGCCAGCCGCTTGAACCATTCGTGGGGTACAGCCAAAGCGCACCGTTGCCGTCACGGGCCACCACGTCCGTTCGACCGTCCGAGCTGAAGTCCCGGTTTGAAGGGTCCCGGATGACAGCCACCGCGCCGACCGGCGAGGGGACATAGACAGAGTGTGATACCGGATCCACCACGGGTCGACCTGGTTTGTGGAACGAAACAACAGAGGACACCTCGCTGCCATGAACTACGGACACCAGGTGGGGACCCGGGCTTGTCACGTACGCGGTGTGGGTTGAAGAATCCACCGCAACATCCCGGGGATACAACGGAACATCAATCGTGCGCACGACCGCGCCGTCGTTGATCACTAGGACTTTCTTGTTGAACTCGCTGGGAACGTAGACGTCATGGGTTACCGAATCGACAGCAATTGACCAGCCGCTGGCGGCCGGGATGGTTTTCGTGACGGCGCCATCGACAATGAGCGAAACCGTGGACTTGGAATAGTTGCCTGCGTACACGGCGTGCGTGGAGGTGTCCACGGCGATCGACCACACGTATCCTTCATCCTTCAAGGTGATCGTGCCAGTGACTTTATCGCCCTCAATGACGGTCACACCCGCCATTCCGTTGGCGATGTAGACCTTTCCGGTACCGGGGTCCAGTGCCAGGTCCTGAGACCCCTCAGGAACCCCAATGGTGGCCGTCACGGTTGTTCCGTTGATGACCGTGACAGTGTTGTGTGTTGAGTCGAGGGCGTACAGCGTGTGCGTCAGAGGGTTTACCGACATAGTCTTTGCAGCCACGGCGATCTGGCCCACCGTGACACTGTCCTTCATAACGGAGATGGCTCCGTCGGCTCCCACAAAGAGAGTCCGTGTCGTCGGGTCGTAGGCAACCGCGGACGCGGAGTTGCCAACCTCGAGCCAGTCGCTCACTTCCGGAGCGGCCACGGCGACGTTACTGCCCCAGACAGCAGCGGCAGAGAAAGAGAGGGTGATAACCAGAGCAATGCTGATACGAGCCAGATGCCTAGCCAACATCATGCGACATCATTCCCCCAAGGATTTCGCACCGATTCATCCTGCTCAGACAATATGTCCAGCACCGCTTTCCGGCAAGTCGTCTGGACATTCATCGGGGAAATATCGGCGTCTTCGCTGCCCGTTTTATATCGGGCTCTGTCCGCATTCCGATGCCTGTCATGACCAGCGAAGTATTCTCTCAGTCGTGGGCCACTTCCTGGAACTTTGACGATTCTCCGGCCACCCTCAACGGCTGAGCAGGCCGCGATCCACGCACCCGGCATCTCCTACTGACCGCTGTGGCTAATCGAGCCACCGATCGCACTGAGCAGCATCATGCCCACATAGATCATCGTCCACGCGCTGGAGGTCGAGCTCATCAACTAAGCCGAAAACGCCCCTCGAGCTCTTACCCGGGAACGGGATCATGAGAACCCTGTAGGGATACATGAACTCTGTTTCGAGGTACTGGCAGAGGGCCGTAACTCGGGCGTCGACGCGTTACCCTGTTCCTCATGACCGTCTGGATCGTCGCCTCGAAGCACGCCACCTATAGGAGCGAGGATGCCTTCCGAGAACTCGAGGAGGTGAACTGGAGTGAGACGCAGTCGGCGCACATCGCCCTCGGCGACGTCGTATACCTGTACATCACGAGGCCGATTTCGGCGATCGGCATCAAGTGCTCCGTGACGGCGGTCGGCCTTCCACAGCCGGACATCGACGACCGGGACTATTGGGTAAACGAGAAGGAGATGATCGAGCGCAAGCAGCGCCGCAGCTGGATGCGACTCAAGCGAATGACGGTGTTCAGCGACGAACAGCGTGCTCAGC
Organism: Paenarthrobacter sp. RAF54_2; assembly: GCF_052113945.1. NCBI lineage: Bacteria > Bacillati > Actinomycetota > Actinomycetes > Micrococcales > Micrococcaceae > Paenarthrobacter > Paenarthrobacter sp. RAF54_2. The sequence goes on along the minus strand of NZ_JBFRDV010000003.1, from coordinate 268,545 downwards.
TGAAGGGCACCGTGCTTGAACGGTACGGATTGCGTGGCCGGCGCGTGCAAGGCCGACAGCGCGCAACAGATGAGATCCTCGCCTATATCGAGTCGATCGAGCAGGGAGGAACGATCACAGGCGATGACGCAATCGCCGAGGCGGGCGAGTTCGAGCCAAACGAGGTCGCACGCTTTGCCGACCAGATCGCGCGAGGCGATTATGCTGTGTACGACCAGATCGTCCCCGCCAAGACTCGCGGCAGTGCGCAAAGAGCATTCGCCGAAGCGGTCAAGGGCAATTACAACGGGCACTGCGCTATCACAGGCATCTCGACGCGAGAGTTCCTGGTCGCATCGCACATCGTGCCGTGGAGTAAGGCACCAGGGATCAGGCTCGACCCGAGTAACGGAATCTGCCTGTCAACCTTCGTGGACCGTGCGTTCGACGCGGGATTTCTCCACATCGGAACGGATTACGTTGTTCGGATCGACTGGGTGAAGGTTGGCGATGACCAAGCGCTAAAGAATGCACTGGAGCCCTTCGATGGCCGGCGTCTGGCGATGCCAACGCGCGACGAGCCACAGGCAGACTACCTTCTGCGACGCCTTGCGAGCGAGGTCACCACTGCCCGATAGCCGGTCCCTCATCTGAACACCCAAAGCTAAGTGCGCACCGACTACGGAAGCGAGTCGAACGAGGCTCACTCGTTCGACGAAAGATCCGCCCGCAAAACTGCCCGGTGGGGTGCCCTGGATGTGCAAGGTTTCCAGCGCCGACTTCCTTGAAGTGGAATACCCAAATTGACGTAGTCCGGGTGGCCTCCCTGCGGAATTGCGGCTTGCCCGGTCAGCACCCGGGTGAAAAGCGCCCAAGATAGGACATCTTGACTGAGAAGCCGCTCGGAAAAGTAATCACTTGCCCAAAGGGTGCTGTCAAAGATGTGGGATTGGTCGGCGCATTGGCGGATGGGGAGTCAGCGGTCCTCGCGGTTTCCGTAGCCGATGGCGGCGCCGGCGTGGCGCTCGGTGTTGCAACTGCAGCTGCAGTTGCAGAGGGTGAAACCGTGGGAGTGGCGGTTGCAGTCGCCGAAGGAGAAACGGCAGCGCTGTCAGTGGTCGGTGCCGCTGCTGAAGTTGACGCTGGCTGCGGCGTAAACGCCTGCCTGTTCGGTATCGTGGCGCCGAACGCCGCCCACGACGCCACCCAGGCGATCGTTCCTGCTGCGAGCAGTATTCCGCCTCCTCCGCGACCGGGCAGGTGAATCCAAGACCGCCTACCGGTGACGAGCGTATACAAACCGGACAGCATCAGAATGAAGAAGATGATACCCAGCCACAAGAGGAACGAGTTGGAAACGACACCAATGACGATGAGAAGAGCCATTGCTCCCGCTCCGATGAGCGTTGACGGACCGAGTTCCTTGATTGGAATACGCTGCATGCTTCTGCGATTCTCACGAGCGGCCTTGGGCCTGGCCAATGGCGGTCTCAAATCTGGAGAAGGGCCATTTCCAAACACCCATCGATATATAGTCAACTTTATCCGTGGGGTGCGCCGCGCGTCAGGAGAAACTTCTCAATACCTGGAATCTACGCACGCTGGGTCTGTCTGAGGACCGGTGAAGTCGGGTGCCATGACTCCTCTAACGCGGCTTCACCTCTGGAGGGGCTCTTCACAGCTTTTGCATGGTCGGCGACCGCCAACATTGGATTCTGCTATGACAAGGAGCCCAGCGGGTTTGCTATCCCAAGCAGTGCCAACCGCCAGGCACCATGCCGGATGGAAGACTTCTCCCGTGCGGGTCACATACACCTGGCCCGGTCCGATCTGTGGTGAACCGTCAGTGCGGAGGGACGCTGGATCCACAGGGACCAGGGGGCCGAGGCCTTTGGCGTTTTCGTAAGCTTTGGCTGCTGAGCGCCAAGTGCGCTTCTTTGATGCTGGGGACATGAGGAGATGATACTGGCACGTTGCAGGTGGTTCGAATGCTGCGCCTGTCGCCCTCTTAGGGGTCCTCCGAGGCCTGCGGTATTTTCGTGCTGGAACGCCGGCCTCATGTCTGACCTGAACCGGGAAAACGGTCAATGGGGCGGCCAAAGAGGTCCTCATACCAGTGCAGGACGTCCACCAATTCCTCGTGATGACCGCAGATCTCGATCCAAAACTTGGCTTGTGTCTGCAAAGCGAGCCATCTTGCCACGGGTATGCCTCGGTTCTCGTCCAGCCAGCCCTTCTCAAGCTCTTCGAGGAACCATCCAATCACTCGGGCACGCAGTTCTTCAGCCCAATGCACTTGCTTAGGACTGCCTTGCAGTTCCGGCCAGCTTGTAGGCCACTTTTCTTCAAGTCCGTCTGGAGTTTGCTGAAGCTGATTCAAGAGCTGAGCCCGGGCGTTCCGCTGACGCGTTGCCTCCTGCAGTCGTGCCGCGGCTTCCTTTTCAGCCTTGATAGCGGCCCGCCGCGCCGCCGCGGAGGCCTCCTGATTAATCTTCTGGCGCAATGCTTCCCGCCCGCCTGTCACGGTTGCTCGTGCTGTGCGCAAGTGTTCAGAGTCCAAGCCCCGCGACGTTATTTCCCAATCCGCAAGCGGACCACAGATTTCTTTGTACTCAAGTTCGGGGTCGATGTTGCTCTCGTAGCGGACGCCAATGCGGCATTCACGCTTCGCCCAGCCGTACCAGATCCGAAGACTCCATCCACGGTTGGCCAGTTCAGCTTTGTGGGCGTCAATGTCTCTGTCTGCATAAAGCCAGTCCACGGCATCGGCCCCCTGGGCGTAGACAAGAGTGCGTTCCGTTGCCCTACGCTCATGCAACCGGGAACGTTGGACTTCCAGTGCCACAGCAAATGAGGGCCCCGTTGCCAGGACATCCGTGCGCCCACTTTCGATGGTCGCCTCCAAGCGACAGGTGAAGCCCGGCATGCTTTCAATCCGAGACCTTAACGCCTCCTGCATCGCCAAATGCTTGTACCTGTCAGCAACTGATTGCGACGCTGTCAATGAGCAGACGCTACCCCTTTGATGCCGGAAATGGGGAACGTTGACATCTCCGATGGCGAAAATCAGCTCTCCGCCACAGCCACCCAACAGCGTGGAACAGTAAAAAGTGTTCACTGCCCTCATGCGTAGAGCCTGGACAGGGTCAGCCGGAGCACGAACCGGCACACGGGATTCCGGCGAGCCGAGGACTGCATATATGTCCCGGTCTTCCGGGGCCGATGGGCTACTCATGCGCGGAACAATAACGCAGAGCACCGACAATGAAAACGAAATGAGCTGCTGCTGCGAAGTATTCACTCTCGTGGAGCTGCAAATTGGCCCATCCGTTTTCCCAGGACCGGATGAATTTTGATGGCCGCATGGGGTTACATCAAGATTTGCTCAGGGTGTGCCAAGGATTGCATCAGGAGCCGTAAATCCTAGGGTATTTCGGGGACCATCGTCCTATTATCGCGTTCAAGTGGGACGGCACGTCTGCATAGCTGGCGAAAAATATCCACGATGAGAAATGGGGAAATCATGAACCGGATCGCAACCGGAGTGCTCTTGGCGGGCGCGGCCGTAATGATGGGCGGCTGCGCAGCAGCGGAGCCAGCTCCCCCCGTAACCAACACTGTCACGGCCACCGCGACGGTTACAGCTAGTCCTCCGCCGACTAAGTTCGTGGGGGTGACACCGTCGGCCTGCATCGACGCGCTTGACAAGTATGAGCAGCTGGTCACGCTGTTGAAGAACGAGCAGATTCCCCTGATTAAGGAGAGCATCCAGGGCGCATTCGACCGGGATGCAGTTGCCCTGCAGGCTACCGGGGAAAAGATCGAAGCCCTTTCGACGAAGATTAACGCTTTCGCTATTCCAATAGGTGCCGACTCGAAGACGTGCCGCTCCGCAGCGAAGAAACAATAACGAGCCGGCTGACTTGAGCCAGCAATGTTGATTGAGCTGCGCCGCCCCCTTCGCGGCGCAGGTGTTCGCCGTGGCTCCGCCGACCATAATCATGTAGGGACGTTAGCCCATCTTTAGACCACCGGACTTAGGGTCGCGAACGAGGGCGGCGTCCTTGTTCAGGGCTAGCGGGTTCACCGGCCGGCGTTGCACGTGACGATCGAGTATTGGCCGGTTGATGTTTGCTTTGAGATCTCTCTACCATCGTGCATGATCCGACAGGTGATTATGCTGGTACCTGCTCCGGCTTGGGCACTGACGCCGAGAGACCAGAATCCGTAGCTTGACTCAAAGTTTGAGGCATCAAACTCGTAGGACTTTTCCACGGGCCCCAAGACTTCGTCCGAGGCTTGTTCCTGCCCCATCTTGTTCCCGACGAAATTGGTATAGGTGATAAGGCCAATCGGACCGTCGGATTCGACGATGTAGGTCACCAGGGACTGCTTCGGCTTCTTCGGCGTAGGCGCAGCTGCAGGCGTAGTAGGCGCAGGAACTGCAATTGTCGTTTGCGTCGGCAGCGGTGCCGGCGATGGTATGGGAGACGGTTTGGGTTTTGGAGGGTTGTCGGGGTTCGGGATCAAATTCAACATGATGTGATCACTTTTGGAGACCTCACTACCGGCCGAAGGATACGAGGATGTCACCAGAAAGCTAGCCAGATCGTCGTTCGAACTCACAGCATGCGGATCAAATTTGCCGTCCACCCAGTAGGTGTAATTGGAGTAACCCGCGCTACTCAAGGCGAAGGACGCCTCGGCCAAAGTCTTGCCAGCGACGTCCGGGAAGCCCGTCTGCCGGGTGGAAGTGCTGGACACCGCCGACGCAGCCGAATCGGGTGAAGCCGAGCCGCATCCCACAAGTCCGAGCATCATGACCACGACCAAACCCACGCGTGGTTTCACCGCATACCCCCAATGTTGAGTTCTCTATACAAGTTTCACCGAGCCTAGATTGACTAGGTTGCCCAAGTCCACGCTTCCCCTCAGGATGAGCAGCTATTTGGAGTAATTCTTGCTGCGTCATAATTCTCACCACCCTGACAACTGGAATTGCTGAAGACCGTTAAGCCCCTTACATTCGGGCTAATAGGAACTGATCCGAGCGAATGAAGGCTACGCCTCTGTCGTGCTTAAGCCGAAACAAACCCCGCATGCCATCTATGCTCATACAGTGTCGATCCTGAGAGGGCAGTCTGTGCTGCCGGCAATCCATAGTGGCTGTCTCGTATTTGCAGCTCTGGCTACAGCTACTCTGTTGTCTGGCTGCAGCGGGCCGGCTATCAACACTGACCCGTCATCTGCGACGTCAACGAGCACAGCCAGTGCCGCGTCAAATGGCCTCATCAAGGCGATCCACACCGAATGCGACGTCGGTGACCAGATCCTCAAATACTTGGCCACAGGAGACAACCAGAGCAATCCGCAGCTGGACACCTCCTCTCTGATTACGTGGGCGTTTCTCTGCCCAAGGCGCGAAGCATTGCCGATGAGCAAATTCGGGATTGCGATGCAAAGCACTCGAAGAGAGAACAAGCGCAGGCTTCGATCACCGCCCAGAACCAGGCACAGACAGCCTCTGCCTCCGCAGCGGCTGCAACTTCAGCACAGGCCGCCCAGGACAGAAGTGCGCTTCTTGTGACGGAAGCGGCTGCCTGCTCATCGGCTCTGGGTGGGAAGGTACTTCAAGGCGGCGGCGGGGGCCGTGATTTGTGCAGTTCCACGAACGTCGGCACCGCCACCGATGGCAGCAATACCAGCTGTGCCTTCGGACTGATCGCATTCCAGCCAGACGGTACACTGCTGGATGCGGACGTCACCGCCGTCCAGCGCGCATATCCCGGCTGTTTCTAAAGGACCACTGCCAACGGGCAGGCACGGGCCCGTTGAAGCGCCAGCGGGATGGATCTGTATTCCGCATCAAAGGACCATCATCTTTGAGCGTGGTCCCGAAAAATTACCCCGGAGCATTCGATGCCCCAGGGTAATCAGCGTTGATGGCTCAGCTTCGAGCGCTACTTGTCAGTGAGATCCACGACAGCGGATTGTGCATTCGCCTTGACCGAGTCGATGCCCTTTTGGGCGGCGGCTTTGCTTGTATACGACTCGCTGGTGGCGATGACCTCGCCATTGCCAGCCTTCAGTCGAAAACGAAAGCCCTGAGACTTGTCTGAATAGATTTCGTACTTGCCTGCCATGCGTGATCCTCCTGCAACAATGCCACCCCAAAGGTGAACGTACCGGCGAAATGCTTGAACACCGTCATCCTAACTGCTTGGAATTGCGTTTGGGCTGCAACATGAGCCGGGCTTTTGGCATCGCTACTTCGTCAGCAGCGAATGTCTAGCCCTCGCACTCAACGCAGTACACGTGGCCGTCCTTTTCGCGGGCGATCTGGGACCTGCGCCGGACCAGGAAACACGAGTAGCACGTGAACTCGTCAGCTGCCGGCGGAATCACTTGGACGATCAGTTCTTCGGCGATGATCTCGCCGCCGGGGCCTTCCTGGTCAAGGCCATCAGCCTGGTGTTCTGGTCGCAGTGACTGTTGTCGATCCGATGATGGGCCTGGTTGCTTTCGGCAGGGCGGACGGTTCCATGCCCCACAGCGTGGCGACCAGCCGACGGAAAGCCAATACGGCGGCCTCCTCCCGGAGACCCAGCGGATGGATGCAGGGAGACTTCGCACTTACACTTCCAATGGGAACTGACAACCTCCTCAAAAACATCCGCGGGGGATTCCCCTTGGTCCTGGACGGAAAGCACTTGGGAGGTCTTGGCATTGCCGGAGGAACGCCCGACCAAGACGCCGAAATCGGACTGGAAGTTCTAGCTTCCTTGGGCAACACATAGCCAAAACCTGACCTCATCGAGAGCTGCCAGCAGCCTGGAGGAACAAGTAAGGGGAACTACTATGCCGTTGGGTGAAAATACAGACACCTAAAAGACAGGCCTCTGGAGACCAGGCCTTGGACTTTGCGCACCCCGCCTGGGAGCATACCGGCGGGCGACCCACAAGGTTGCCTTGGGACGATGCCTCGTAGATGGTGCCTGTCGTTGGGCCCGCCTAACCCCAGCCTGACGAAAGGGCCCATATCGGCAAAGAGTACGGCTTGCGCATGCTCAGCCGACAATCGCGTGGGCAGTGTTCCGAAGGCCGAGCTACGGCCTGTAAATATGTGAGGAGACCACTCGCCTTGTCATTCGTATAGTCGCGTCGACGGCGCGCACGAAACCAACCCGAAGCACTCGGTCGGCCGTAGCTAATAACTCTCGCCCCGAAATAGCCCTGGCCATAGAGAGCTTGCGCGTCACTGTCATGTCGCAATGGCCACTCCCATGCAATGAAGGGGCAGATGCAGGCCAAGGTGGGACAAGCCAATGATTGACAATAGCCGCAATAAAGCAGACTTAAGTGTGCACACTGTACACACCCCTTCAGGCCTGACAAAGCAGCGCCTAACCCGGCTTCCTCACGTCAAGAACGCGCCGACGTCCGGTGGTTTCGGCGCCATGCTCCGAAGTCATGTTGCGCCCAGCCCTCCTATCCATGAAGAGGTGTAGGCCAACCACGACCTACCGGACGAACGGCGCAAGGAACGCATGAACCCAAGTCAGAGCAAGCGGCGGGCCCACCGGCCACAACCCTGAACCCGCTCCCCCATAACTGAACAGGCCAACCGGCGGCCAGGCACCAGCTGGCACACATCAGAGACTCGTGTCAACCATTGTCAACACGTTAAAGCAAAAACCCCCTCTGACGAGGGGGTATGCCGTGCCCGAGGTGGGACTCGAAGGCGATTCCTGGCCTTGGAAACACTGGGAAGTGGCGGAAACAAGCGGAATCGGGGCCAGTCCGACGGCAGTACCGGCCAGTCCGGGGTGGAAAGTGTGGACATTGTTCACACTTCTTTTTTGCTCGATCGCCACCGACGAAAAGGGGACCCAAGCTGCTCTGCACAGTCGGAGCGGCACCAGCAAAAGGGGAGCCGCCACACACTGGAGATCGCCTGCTAAGGCTCAGCCTTTTAGCCCGCTTGGAGCCTCCTGCCGGGATGAGGCGGCGGCCCCTGGGGCACGACTCACACCCATCCGTCGAACGAACCAAAATCCGACCACACCCTACCCGGCAGAACGATGAAACATCCAACACGACGGCGGCACCTCCTTCCTTGTTAACATGGCGGAGAAGACCACGAGCATCATGACAAGACCTTCCGACCGACCCGACGACAGAACATCGGTATCGGCCAGCAAGTGGGACGAGTAGAAAGACGGAAGAGAACCCGTCTCGGCATGCTTTTGCGCGTTTTCCCATGTCAGGGGCCCCAAGAAGACTCTGCACCTTCGCAGCACTTCATCGAACACCCACGACCAATCACCTTGGACTCGCAAACATTTTTTCTACCCTGCGTAGAATTGATACGTGCGCAGACACCCTACCCTCCTGGGAGGTCCGCGGCGTCCCGGGAGGAACCCGGCGCCGATGCGCCACTGCTCCGTGCATCAGGGCTATTGGCCGCTGATTACTCACACTCGTTGGAGGAGAGGGGGACGGTCCCACGCACCCGCTGGGGCTAGGCACAACCGTCCGGCCGAGCCAGCCCGATGAGCGTGTGGTCACCCCGGATGGTCAGCAATGCAGCCTTCACAGCTTTAGAAAGGCCACTTCCGGTGCAGTAGACTCTGCCGGGTTTGAACGCGAAAAGAACCATTTGGAGGAATACCTACGGTTCCGAATAGCGGATTCCGACAGGTGTCCGCCCCGATCTGCATCAAGCAAGTATCCCTATCAAGTTCCGGATGTGAGCTCCGGGCAACCCAGGCTTTGGCCTGACGGGAACGAAGTTGGTGTAGCTCGAGGCGGCCTGACGAGGCCACCCCTATGCACCCACTTCAGACGGCTCATCTCGGCCTGCCGTGACATTCCACGGGTGGGCATCAACCGTTTTGGGACGCCGAGGATCTTGAACCGCTATCTCGTTGGGTCCTCGCGCCATCCACGGTTCCGCTGGTCGGCCTTTCGCATTTCGATGGGCAGCCGTAAAAGCCTCTTCCACTCCGCGAAATCGTCCATGGTTTCTCTAGCGTTTGGGCGGACATGACCAGTCAGGTCAGAGTTGGATGCCGGTGTATTTGGTTTCCTGGTAGGCCTCGAGGCCTTCGATTCCCCCTTCGCGCCCGAGGCCTGATTGTTTGGTCCCGCCGAAGGGTGCGGCCGGGTTGCTGATGAGTCCGCGGTTGATTCCTGTCATGCCGGCATCAATCGCGTCGGCGACGCGCAGTGCCCGCCCAAGGTCCTGAGTGAAGATGTAGGAGGCCAGGCCATAAGGGGTGGCGTTCGCTTCGACGATGGCTTCTTCTTCGGTGTCGAAGGTGTAGATGGCTGCGACGGGGCCGAAGATTTCTTCTTCCCTGATGTTGGCGTTGGTTGGAATGTTGGTCAGGACGGTGGGTTGGTAGTAGTAGCCGGGGCCGTCGATGACCTGGCCGCCGGTGAGGCAGGTTGCTCCCTTGGCGACGGCGTCGGTGACGAGGTTGTGGACGGTTGCGCGTTGCTTGTCATCGATCAGTGGTCCTAGGCCGGTGCTGGGTTCGTGGCCGTTGCCTACGTTGACGGCGGCGAGGCGTTCCGTGAAGCGTTTGGTGAACTCGGGCGCGATGCCGGCCTGGACATAGATCCGGTTGGCTGCGACGCAGGACTGGCCGCCATTGCGGAGCTTGGCGAGGTAGGCGCCTTCGATGGCGGTATCGAGGTCGGCGTCGTCGAAAACAATCAATGGCGCGTTCCCGCCGAGTTCCATGGAGGTGTTCATGACGTTCTGCGCGGCTTGGGCCAGGAGTACCCGGCCGACTTCGGTGGAGCCGGTGAAGGAGATCTTTCGGGTCCGTTCGTCGCTCATGATGCCGCCGATCAGATCCCGGGAGTTGCTCGTCGCGACGACGTTCATCACACCGGCGGGCACGCCTGCTTCCTGGAGGACCTGGGCGAGTAGCAGGGACGTCAGTGGGGTCTGGGCGGCAGGCTTGAGGATGGTGGTGCAGCCGGCGGCCAAGGCCGGTGCGATCTTGCGGGCGCCCATGGCAAGGGGGAAGTTCCATGGGGTGATCAGCAGGGAGGGGCCCACCGGGCGTTTGGACACTGCCATGTGGTAGTTGGAGCCCGGTTCGACGCCGAACTGGCCTTCGGTGTGGATCCGTCCGGCGGATTCTGCGAACCAGCGGAAGAAGCCTGCGCCGTAGTCGACTTCGGATTGGGCTTCGGTCCAGGGCTTGCCCATCTCATCCACGATCAGGCGGGCGAATTCGTCGCGGCGGTCGATGATGCCCTGATAGGTGCGGGCAAGGATGTCGGCGCGGTCCCTTGCCGGTGTTGCTGCCCAAGCGTCCTGGGCGGCGCAGGCGGCATCCAGTGCCGCCGCTCCGTCTTGGACGGAGCCGTCGGAAACGTGCGCGATCGCTTCGCCGGTGGCAGGGTTGATGACCGGCAGCGTGGCTCCTGTGCCGGATGGTATCCATTTCCCGCCGATGAACAGCCGGGTTTCGGTGAGGTCCAGTGTGGCTCCAGTACTCATGGGCGTTGCTCCAGTTTCAGGCTTTGTTGGGAAGGGTGCGGGACCCGGCGGTTGACCGGGCCCCGCTGTTTTTGTGGATCATGCGCTGCTAGAAGGCGGTGTATCCGCCGTCTACCGGGAGCGTCGCTCCGGTGATGTAGGACGCTTCCTTGGATGCGAGGAAGAGGATGGCGTCGGCGATTTCCTCGGGGGTGGCGAGGCGTTGGAGCGGGATTTGGCCCTCGCGCTGCCGGCGGTAGGCCTCGGGATCGGGCGTGCGCTGAATTGATGCTTCGATGACTGGCGTGATGGTTAGCCCGGGAGCGACAACGTTGACGCGGATGTTCTGTGGGGCCCACTCGATCGCGGCACCCTTGGCCAGCATGATGAGGCCGCCCTTCGCTGCGGAGTACAGGACTTGATCTGCCATGCCGACCATGCCGAGCCGTGAGCTGACGAGCACGAACGAGCCTCCCGCCGCGGGCATCAGTGGTGCGAAATGCTTCATCACCAGGAAGGCGCTGAGCAGGTTGCTGTTGAGCACGTTCTTCGCGTCCTCGTGCGCCATCTCCGTGAGCGGGCCGGTGACCTGCAAGCCGTGGTTAATAACGACGACGTCGACGGTGCCGAAGGATTCGGCGGCCTGCCGGGCGAGGCTTTCGACGAAGGCCTCGTCGTTAAGGTCTCCCGGGACGTACAGGTCATCTGGCTGGGCCGTATCAAGTTGCTCCCTTCGGCCAGTGAGCAGCAGCCGGGCACCTTCGCGGCGGAAGTGGGCACTCACCGCCTCGCCGATTCCGCTGCTGGCGCCGGTCACCACGGCGGTGGTCTTGTCTAGTCTCAAGTCAGGCATTCCATCGTGAGGTTGATTGTTGGCTGTCGGGTTGGGACGAAAGTCCTCAGGCGGTCAGTTGAGGAATCCGCGGGCGTCCACAGGCCACCGTTCCAGGGTGGTTCCGGTGCTGTCGGTGACGATGTACTCCTCGAAATTGACCACCACCGGGCAGACGTGGTTGGGCACCACGGGAAGCACGGTCCCGACGCGGGGGTGGAATCCGTCCCCGGGCAGGGGAAGGAAGCCGTGGTACTCATTGAGCTTGGACAACACGGCCGTAGTGCCGGCAATGCCGCCGTACCCGATCTCGGGGCTGCCTTCGCGACCGAGGGCTTTGGTGCCGATATCGAGCAGGACCTGCTCCGGGACCCAGTCGCTGACCACTGTGCCGGCGAGGAACAGCGCGATCTGGTCCTCAGTGCAGGCGCCGAGCCTGGTGTTGTTGAGGTCGTTGAAGACGTACTCGCCGGGCCTGATCTCGGTGATGACGCTGTTGGTGGCGAATTCCACAGTGGGTGTGGAGCCGGCGCTGACCACCTCTGCGGTCACGCCAGCTGCGCTGAGGCTCCGTACCGCGGTGATGAGTGCGGCGTCCTGGTCCTCGGCGGCTCGCTTGCGCGCGTCCGGTCCGGCACTGCCATGGCCAGGATAGGTGAAGACGCCCGCCGGGATCAGGCCACGCTTGCGGGCGGCGAGGGCGAGGTCGCCGGCAGCCTCGGGAGCGGCCCCGGAACGGCGCGCACCACAATCGACCTCGATCACCACCTGCAGCAGCTCCGCTTCTGATCCCATCGCATCGGCCAAGGCATCGATCGCCGCCACATTGTCGACTCCGACCCGGAGCCGGGTTGTCTCGGCCAGCTCGCGGATCCGTGGGCCTTTGGTTCCAGCCGGCCAGATCGGGTAGGCGATGAAGACGTTGTCGAACCCGGCCGCGGCGAAGACCTCTGCCTCACCGACGTTGCCTGCAGTGATTCCGACCGCACCCGCTTTGAGCTGGCGCCGGCCGATTTCCACGCATTTGTGGGTTTTGACGTGTGGCCTGACGTCGAGGTTCTGCTGGGTTGCGAAGGCCTGCATCCGGTCGATATTGTCCTGCATCACGTCGGACAGCACGATGGGTGAGGGCGTGTCGATCCGATCGACGAGAGCCTCGAGTGCTTGCTGAATGCGGTTCACGCAGTGCTCCTTATGGTTCATGCCCTCGCCTCCGTGCAGACCATCTGAATCTCGACCGGGCTCCTGCGCGGCAGCCCGGCTACACCGATCGCAGTACGGGCGTGCCGTCCGTTTTCACCCAGTACCCCGATGAGCAAGTCACTGGCTGCATTGGCCACCTGCGACTGCAGACCGAAGTCCGGTGTACTGGCCACAAAAACGAGCATCTGCACGATGCGGACCTTGTCCAGGTCGCCCACCGCTTGGACGGCGGCAGCAAGTGCGTTAAGCGCGGCGTGGCGGGCAAGCTCCTGCGCTGTTTCAAGCTCCACATCGTGGCCGACGATGCCGGTGCCCAGGAGTTCGCCGTCTTTGTACGGCAGTTGGCCTGAGATGTGAATACTGGAGTCCACCGACCGGTGATGCAGGTAGTACGGGTTGTCAGCGAGGCTGGGCAACTTCAAGCCGAGAGCCTGGAGCCGGTGCGATGGCGAGCCGGACACACCGTTGGCGACCAGCCCGACTCGAGAATCAGTGGGGGCAAAGGGAAGGCTCATATCAACGCTTTCACTGGTTGTGGGAAGAGGATTGTCCGGCCGCGGCAGCCTGCATGCTATGGACGCTCATGAACCGTTCCGGACGTACGAAATCCAAGCCATCGAACGTCTGTAATCCGAGCGCTTCGCGGGCGGCGATCTCGCCATATCCGGTGGCCATTTTGAAGCCCCCGCCGGAGAACCCGGTTGCGCAGTAGACCCTGCTACCGGCGTCGAGGCGGCCGAGCAGCGGGTTGCGGTCGGTCGTGAAGAGGTCCGGGAACGCGTCCGAGCGGACGATGTTTGGATACAGGCCGGGGAAGAACTCGCTCACCGTCTCGGTCGTCTCGGCAATCTCTGCCGGAGTAAGTTCCCTCGGAACCGCACTGGGGTTCCCGGTAGGCGTTGGCCGGAAATTCAGGGTTGCCTTGACGGTGACCCCATCAACTGCGGGCGCACCATACATGGACCGGTCTCCGGAGAGCCGCACGAAGACAGGAAACCGCTCTGGGGAGAAGAGCGCGGGATTTTTGGCGACGAACCACGTGAGGAAGACCCTGTTCGGTTGGGTGTGCGCTTGGAGCGACTCCGGCATGAGCTTCTGCGACCAGCCGCCGGAGGCGACGATGACGTTCTCGAACGTCCAGGACTTGTCCCCGGAGGTCACCACTACACCGTCTACGGTTTCCCGGATCCCGTCTACCGGGGTGTTGGTGAGCACTGTCGCACCGTTGGCCTGGGCTGCGGAGACCGCAGCCGTGACGGCCCGATCCGTCCTGAGTGCGCCGCCGTTGGGGTCGAACACACCGATGTCATCGGCACGCAGGTTGTGCTGCGGATACCGCTCGGCCATCTCCGTCCGGGAGAGGATCTGGTGCGCTACGCCGGTCGCCCGCGCCGACTCGAGCAGCTGCGGGATGTACGCCCCGTTCGCCGTACCAATGTAGATTCCGCCGCAGCGCAGGAGGATGTCCTGTCCGGTTTCGTCCTCAAGCTCGGCCCAGAGACGTTGGGAGCTCTGCAGGATGGGATTGAAGCCCGGGTTTAGGTTGAGCATGCGGAACAGGCGGGTGTCTCCGCCAACGGCACTGCGTCCGTGCGCAGGGAGCTGCGCTTCGAATCCGACCACGGAATCGGATAGCCGGGAGGCCTGCCAGAGGGCCATACTGCCAATGGTGCCGAGGCCGATGACGGCCAACTTTCCATCTGTCATTTCAGAGCACTTTCTCGAGGAAGGACTGGGTGCGGGACTCTTGGGGGTTGCGGAGCACTTCGCGGGCGTCGCCGCGTTCGACGACGTAGCCGTCGTCCATGAAGATCAGGGAATCGGCCACTTCGCGGGCGAAGCCCATCTCGTGGGTGACCACCACCATGGTCATGCCCTTCTTGGCGAGCTCCTTCATAACGGTCAGGACTTCACCGACCTTTTCGGGGTCCAGTGCAGATGTCGGCTCGTCGAAGAGCATGATTTCCGGATCCATGGCCAGGGACCTCGCGATCGCGACGCGTTGCTGCTGCCCGCCGGAGAGTTCGGCCGGGTAGCGGTCCCCGAAAGCGCCGAGGCCCACGCTTGTCAACAGTTCCTGGGCGCGTTTGGCTGATTCCTTCTTGTCCGCGCGCTTGACCAGGACCGGTCCGGACATGACGTTCTCCCGGGCGGTCATGTTTGGAAACAGGTTGAAGGACTGGAAGACCATGCCAACCCTGGTGCGCTGCTGGGCCAGTTTCTTCGCAGGCAGGGCGTGGTAGGCCTTGTCGGTTTCGTAGTAGCCGAAGTCCTCGCCGTTGACTTTCAGGATTCCGGAATCCACGGTCTCCAAGCCGTTGATGCAGCGCAGGATGGTGGACTTTCCCGAGCCGCTGGGGCCGATGATGCAGCAGATCTCTCCGCTGGCAATCTCCAGGTCGATGTCCTTCAGGACTGTCTTGGGTCCAAAGGACTTTCGGATTTTCCGGGCAAGGATAGTGCCGTCGGTGCTCATCGCGCGATACCTTCCGGGTCGGTCAGCACAACGGATTTCGACTTCCGCGGAAGCCGGGCTGTTGCGCGGGAGTACTTCTGTTCGAGCTTGGACTGCGGGTAGCTCAGCAGCAGGGTCATGACCAGGTACCACAGGCTCGCCACGATGAGCAGCGGGATGGTCTCAAAGGTGCGCGCGTAGATCAACTGGGTGCTCTGCAGAAGCTCGGCCACGCCGAGGACGCTAACCAGCGAGGTTTCCTTGAACATTCCGATGAACTGATTGCCGGTCGCCGGGATGATGGACGGCATGGCCTGAGGGATGATGACCTTGCGCATCCTCATGGACGCGCTCATTCCGAGCGAGTCGGCGGCCTCAAGCTGGCCCTTGCCTACTGCGGAGAAGCCGCCGCGGATGATCTCGGCCATGTACGCGGCCTGGTTGAGGGTCAAGCCCACAAGCGCTGCGGTGATCGGGCCCATGATCGTGTTGACGTCGATGGCGGTGCTGATGTCGGTGAACGGGATCCCGATGCTCAGGTTCGGGTAAAGGGCGGAGATGTTGAACCAGAAGATCAGCTGCACCAGCACTGGGGTGCCACGGAACAATGTGATGTAGAGCCCGGCTGTCATGGAGACCGGCTTCACGTGCGAAGCCCGCATGATCGCGAGGGCAAGCCCGAGCAAGGTTCCCAGGGCCATGCTCGCAACCGTGAGGAAGATCGTGAGCATGAGCCCGCGCAGGATCGTCTCAGCGAAGAAGTACTTCCCGACGATCTCCCACTTGAAGTTGGAGTTTGTGAGGACCGAGGTGAGGATCCCGACGCCGACGAGGATGCTAAGGATCCACCCCGCGTATTCCGATCGGGTCCGAAGCCGAAGCCGTGGCTTGAGGGCTGCATCTACGCTTCCCATGGCAACTTTGTTTCCTTTGCTGATAGCCGTTGTCATTCAGGCACCTGCTAGTTCAGCTTGGCGTCGGTAATGGCCCCAAACTCCAGGCCCCAGGTTTTGAGGGACTCCTTGTACTCCGGGTCCGCAAGGATCGACTGGACTGCTGCCTGAATGGCGGGGGTCAGGGGCGACCCCTTCTTCAGCGCAACTGCCGTGATTCCGGTTCCGCCGACGTTCAGCGGAGGGGTGAGCATCTGGAAGGAGCCCGGCTGCTGCGTCTGCGCCCAGGCGAGTGCCGTGGTGTCGTAGAGGATGCCGTCGATGCGCTTGGAGTGCAGCTGGACCAGGGCTTCCTGGATGTTGGGCAGCGTCACGGCATTGATTGCGGGCTGTCCCTTGGAGGTGCAGGTCATCTCGTTCAGGGCTGGAAGGCGCAGCAGCTGACCGGTTGAGCCCTGGGTGACGGCAATGCTCTTCCCACATAGGGTCTCGTTGGTGAGTTTCTGCGGATTTCCGGCGGTCACCCCAATGGAGCTGCCGGCCTTGAAGTAGTCGATCATGTCCACGACCTTGAGCCGGTCCTCGGTCTTGGCCATGGTCGAAACCGTGAAGTCGAAGCGGCCACCGTCAAGGCCCGGAATGATGGTGTCGAACTTCGTGTCCTCGAACTTCACCTTGACGCCAAGCTTCTTGGCAATAAGCCGGGTGATATCCGGGTTGAGGCCGATCGGGGTTTTGTTGTCCTCGGCGAGGAAGACGGTCGGCGGGTAGTGCAGGTCCGCGGCCACCGTGAGCTCACCTTTGTCCTTGTACGACTTCGGCAGGAGGCTCACAGCCTTCGGATCGGGCTGGACACCCTCAGAGATGTCCCTGAGGCCCAGTTCAGTGGGGCTGGCCGAAGGTTCACTACCGGCGGCGCTGCCGCACGCGCTCAAGCCAATGAGGAGGGCCAGTGAGGCCACAGCGGCGTGGACCTTGTTTTGTGTCTTCATGGTGTTTTCCTTGGAATTTATTTTGGTTGGGGATGGTGCGGTTACAGAAAAAGCCGTGTAGTGGTGCCAGATGGATGTAGTTAATGGCTGGGACGGGCCTTGCGTCACCTCACGGGTTCGCCGTCGAGGTCTGGACGGTAAGGAACCGGTCGGGGCTCAGGAGCGGGATCGTGCTGTCACTGGCACCGTGAAGGGCGTAGTCCGCGGCGATTTCGCCGAGCGCCGGCGCAAGCTTGAACCCATGACCGGACAGGCCCGTGAGGACAGTGATGCGGTCCTCGCCGCCAAGCCGCCCAACGATCCCGTGCCCGTCCTGGGTGTAGCCCTCCATGTAGGCGGCCACACGGACAGGATCCGGATAGAGTGCCGGGAAGGAATCGGCCACGAGTTGCCTGAATGCCTTCATTTCGTCGATGGGGACCGTCCGGTCGAGGGCGTCAGGGTCATCGACCAGACGGTTGACGGTGCCGGACAGGCCTAGTTTCAGCCCGTTCCCGTCCATCGCGGGCAGTCCATAAAACTCTTCGGGCGTTGTGCGTATGAAGCATGGGAAGTTGGCCGGATCAAATGCTCCGCGTTCCTTCGTGACGAACCACGCCGATACCGCCTTGCGAACCTGCACGAGTGGCGCGAGTTCGGGAAGCAGCTTGGCAGCCCAGGGGCCGGTGGTGATCACAACGTGGTCGTATCGCTCGCTCCGGCCATGGGCGCTGACCCAGACCCCGCCCTCCTTGACTTCGACCCCTTCAACTGGGCTGTAGGTGCGGAGTTGGGCGCCCAGCGACATGGCCCGGTAGGCGGCCTTCAGCACCGCGAGCTCAGGGCGAAGATAGCCAGCCTCACGGTCCAGGACAACGGCGTCGCCCTCGTGGAACGGATGATGCGGCCAGCGGGTGCGCGCCTCGTCGAGCGGAATGATGGAGGCGTCCACCCCGAACTTGTCGATGGAGTCACTGACGTTGGCCATCTGCGATGATGCCTCCCCCAGCATGAGATTGCCGGCAAGGGTAAGGAGATTGGTGCCTGTCTCGCCCTCGAGCTGTTGCCACAGTGCCTTGGCGGTGCGAAGCAATGGCACGTATTCGGGGTCTTCGAAGTAGGCGGTGCGGAAGATACGGGACTCGCCCGCGTGGGCGCTGCGGTCGTGGGCGATTCCGAACTGCTCGTAACCGACTACCTCCATGCCCCGTGAAGCCAGGCGCCAGGCAGACATGCTGCCTGCCGTTCCGAGACCGATGACGGCCACTCGCTTCTTGGTGGTGCTCACTCTGAAACCTCCTGGGTTAGAACCATAAGGAGTCCGTCTGCGGCGATCGCGGGACTCGTGGTGATGATCATGGGTATTCCGGCGTGCGTTGCCTTGACTTTGTGGATGACGTCGCCGAAGAGGTCACTGACCTGTCCGAGAAGCTCCCCCTTGGAAACAGGCTTGCCAAGTTCGACGCTCGGTTGCCACCAACCGCCCACCGGCGAATGAATCCAGCTCCAGCCTTGGTCGTGCTCCGCCTGGCCAGGGGTCTGCTCAACGTCATAGGGGAGCATTCCCAGGGTCGCCGCCACATTCCGCAGGCCCCTGACATGAATGGCGACAGCCTTGCGATCGATGATGCCGCCGCCTCCTGCCTCAGCGGTGATCGCCGGGACACCGGCATCCGCGGCCGCAGAACTCGTGGTGCCGGTGGTAACCCGTGAGGCGGCAGGCTGCCTGATCACGTGCTGTGTTCCGTACGCCACCGCGATCCGCCGTGCAGCCTCACCCACCGGTGACTCGTCGTAGATAACTACCGGCTCGATAGCTTCCGGTACGTCTCCGGAATGAAGGTCGACGACGAAGTCGGCTTCCCGGATGAAGCGTTCGAACACATGGTGTGCCAGTACGTCCGAAAAGCTGCCGTTCGGGTCGCCAGGAAAGCACCTGTTCAGATTCTTGCCGTCCATTGGAACGATGAAGGGCGTCCGGCTCAGGTAAGCCGGGAGGTTTACCACGGGAACCGCGGTGATGATCCCCCTCAGTTCCGCAGGATTGACCTCTGCAACAAACTCCCGCAGAGCAGCCATGGCCGCATACTCACAGCCATGGACGCCCGCGAGCATCGTCAGCCGCGGCCCGGGCTCCCCGCCATGGATCTCGATGTACGGCAGATCCAAACCGCCGCCAGGGAGAGCAGCGATGTGGAAGTGGCCGCGAACCACGGCCTCTTGGCTTCTGAAGCCATCATGCATTTTGATGTCCTATCCGACCATAGTGTCCGACAATCGTGTCCGACATGATTGTTTGATACTATCGTTTGGTGATCTAGTGTCAAGGCCCACTCCAAAGCGCGGGTGGCTGCCATTAGCCGATAGGGGTGTGAGCGCAATGGAGAGTCAACCTACCTCTGAGCCAGCAAGGACGTCTCTCGCGAGAACGCTTGCGCCTCGGGTTGCGGAGCGAACAACGCTCGTGGATCAAGTGGCGCACCGAATCAGGAGGGAAATCATCCTGGGAACTCTCGATCCGGGTCGGCATCTCGTAGAAAAGAGGCTCGCTGAAGATCTGTCTGTGAGCCGCGGCACAGTCCGCGAGGCCCTGACGCGCCTTGCCGCAACCGGGCTCGTCGAATTCTCGCCGGGTTCAGGTAACCGGGTTCGATACTTCAGCGACGGCGACATCGCCGAGATCGGGGAAGTCTTCGCAGCCCTCGAAGGACGAGCTGCCATGCACGCCGTGCTTCCGCCGTCCGAAAGCGTTGAGAAAGAACTGAGGCGCATCGCCGAACGCATGCGGGGGCTTCGTCTGCCAGAGGACGTAGACGATCTCATGAGGTTGGACCGCGAGTTCCACGGAACGCTGATGAATCAGCAGCCAAAGGCCAAACTGGTGGAGGCATGGCAGAGCCTGGAGTCGCTTCTCGCCGTCATGATGGTGCCGATAATGCGGCGCGGCGTGGGAACCGCCGACAGCCAGGCGGACAGGCATCTGCTGCTGGTCGACGCCGCAATGAGCGGAGAGCCCGAACTGCTCATCAAGGGTCTCGAACAGCACTACTACCAGGAGTAACAGCAGATCGGCCACGCCGTGGCCTCGTATTTCTTTGCGGCACCGAACCAGAATGCTCACCGCTCGAAAGTGGTTGATCGAGACCTGGCCTAAAAGTAGTGGGCTGCTATCTGACGACTCTTTGGATCAGGTAAGGAACCGGTCGGGCGTGGTGCTGCGCACTCGCCCGCGTCACGTTGCCGTCGTTCGCCTCAGCCACGAGGGCACCGGATCCGAACTCGAACCGCAACCTCTGGCGGGCCAAGTCCCCGCCGCGGCTCAGCAATCAAACGGTAGCTCTAGAGACATTTCCCGGGAGCGCCACCAAAAACTGGAGTGAGATTTCGGATCCCTTCCCTAGAATTTCCCACTTTTCTTCCAGGACGAATCACGTCAGAGACAGAATGTCAGGAGTCCCTGACTGCATCGACGAGACGATAACTAGTGAGTTGGAGGCGGATGCGCGTTTCGCTGCCGATGCCATCGCCGCCCGGATCGGAATCACCCGGAGAATGCGCAGCCCGAATCGCATGGTTGGTATGCGTTTCGCCCTCTCCGGGTCCGAGGATCTTTGTGCTCCCCGTCATAATGAGAGCTTGTCTTCTCCGGCGGAAGGTACGGGCGCTGAGTCGGCGGTTACGTCGTTCAGCCACTCCAGCGCTTTGGGCCAATACGAATGATCGGGCTGCAGGACGAACATGTGGTCGCCCCCCTGAACTTCCCGAAGTTCAACATTGTCCCCCACCCCGGCGGCTCTGGAGACGTATGCCTTGCTGTGGCTCAAGGGGACCCGGACATCATCCGAGCCGTGGACGACCAATTGGGGAACACGGATCGGTGCCTGCTCCAAAGGCGAAGCTTCTTCAAAGACTTTCTTGGTAAGACCAGCCTTTTCGAGGAAGACCGGCGTCGCTCCCTCTCCCAGTCCTTCAGCCGCGCAGCGGGCGACATCCGTGATCGGGGCGAGCGCAACGACAGCAGCCAGTCGCGCTGTCTTGGCCGCGAGCAGGGCCAGGTGTCCGCCGGCGGAATGTCCAATGACCGCAATGGATGACGGGTTTACCCGCAGCGGCTCTGAGGTCAGGTGGTGAATGGCTGCCAGGACGTCGTCCAATGTCCCAGGCCAACCGCCGTCGTCGCCATCGATCCTTCGATACTCTACGTTCCAAACCAAATACCCCCTCTGATGCAGATCAGCAGCCAGCTCATCCATCAGATGCAGGTCGTGTTTAGCACGCCACCAGCCACCATGGAGCAGCACGACAGCACTGTCCTGTGACCAGTTCTCGGGAAACCAGGCTTCGACAAACTGAGAAGGATGCTTTCCGTAGTTAATGACTTGCTTTGTCATTGCCACGCCCCATGGAGGACGCTGCGAACCACGGTTTCGGGGTTCTGAACGGTGTGCGCAAACGCCTTGGCACCTTGCGACCAAGGGAACTGGTCAGTGATAACTGATGCCGGATCAACCACGCCCTCCTGGACCAAGCGCACCGCCTCGGAGTACATGCCTGGGCCTCCCTTGATTCCCAGCACCGACAGCTCTTTGAGCAAGATGCTCGCTGGCGACGGGGAATGCGGCCCACGGCCCACGATGGCAACAACGGAACCCGGGGCTGCTATCCGTTCGGCGAGGTCGACGCCCGCGCCGGCCGCGGATGTCTCGATCACCAGTATCGGGCCGCCTTTAAGTGTCTCGATGTCCTCAGCTTCCGCCGGATCGAACATCTTCACGCCAAGGGAGCTGCCCAGGTCCCGGCGTCGCTTCTGGGGCTCGAAGACAACGCAATCCCATCCAAAGTG
Source organism: Paenarthrobacter sp. RAF54_2 (assembly GCF_052113945.1). Taxonomy (NCBI): domain Bacteria; kingdom Bacillati; phylum Actinomycetota; class Actinomycetes; order Micrococcales; family Micrococcaceae; genus Paenarthrobacter; species Paenarthrobacter sp. RAF54_2. The sequence continues at coordinate 246,871 of NZ_JBFRDV010000003.1, read as the reverse complement.
CTGGGATACCTGTGCCTGCAGGATGCCCAACGGGCCTCCACCAATGATGGCGGCGGCCCCCTGGCCGGGCATTAAGGGCGCCACCCGGCGAAGTGTGTGAAGGGCCACGGCGACGGGCTCCAAGACGGTGGCCGCCAGGTCTGATACCGCGTCCGGCAGCGGAATGAGTTGGGCCGCCGGAAGCTGTACATATTCAGCGGCCAAACCTGGGCCGAGCATGCCGAGGTATCCGCCGTCCGCGCAGAGCTGCACCTTGCCTTGCCGGCACATCGCGCATTTCCCGCATCGGACGACGGGGTCAACGGCAACGCGTTGGCCCTCTTGGAGATCGACTCCAGGCCCTACCGATTGGATGATTCCGGCTCCGTCATGCCCCGTTACCCATGGATACATGGATCCCCGACCGGAGTAGATGTGAAGGTCTGTGCCGCACAGGCCCAGAGCGACCATGCGGACAACGACTTGACCGGGGCCGGGCTGACCTAGGTCAGGGCGTACGACAGTATCCATCTCATAGGGTGCTGTCAGCTCAAGAACACGGCCACCGAGGCTGATGGCTGCAGCACTCATGAGATGCCGTACTTGCCCGGCGCGATGGTTCCCTTGGGATCCAGTGCCGCCTTAATTTGATGCGTGACCTGCTGCAGTACCGGCAGACGGGCCATGGCCCGTTCCTGCCAGTCAGTCGGGGTTCGTCCGATGGGGTAGCCGATCTCGTCGTATGCTTCGACCAAGGCAGCATAGGCGGCGTTCATGCGGGCTACCTCATCAGCGTCCTGACGGTTGAAGATGATGAGGTGCAGGCCGCGTGCTGCCCTGGTGCTGCAAACGAACTCGACGAAGTACTCAAACCCGTGCTCGGCAAGGACGCGGCGTGAGGTTTCGTGCTGAAGCTCAGCAGCTTCGCCGATCATAGGTGTGGCGGGCAGGAACCAGGTCGCGCCACCGCCAGGGCGCCAGTTGAGCATGTCGACTTCACTGTCTGTGGGTTCACCACTGTAGGTGTCGAGATGGATCTTGTAGATGGGGTTATCCAGCATTTCCTTGTGGGAAATGTAGGTGGCCTTACCTGATGCCTCGAAAACGGCGCGGATCCTACCGAGCGTGGGCTGCAGCGCCTCCTCGGAAGGCCCATACAGGGCGCCGGACACGAGCCACGCTCCGGTGCCATGCTTTTCCTGCAGTTCCCGGCGGATGGCATCCGGCAGTGGCACCTGACCGTCGGTGCGGTTATAAGGGTAGGTATCCTCCGTAGCGAAGCCGTAACCGCCGGAGGTCACCTTGATGAGGGTAGGAACCACCGAGTTGAGCTTCAGCGGGCGCACCATTTCAAAGATCTCGGAAAGGTCCTCGTCCTCCGCGAAGGAGAAAGCAAATCCCACAATGACCGGCGGGCGTGGCATCAGCCAGACAGCAGTCTGCGTGACAATGCCGAAGTTGGATTGAGTGAAGATGCCGTCCAGGAGCGGTCCGAACCCCGACTTATTAGTAAAGCGGCTATTGGAATTGGGAAGGGACCCGTCTCCGGTGTTGAAGATTTCCCCGTTGGGCAGAACTACTTCCATCCCGCAGAGCGTGCCGAAGTGATCGAAGTGAGGGGTGTAGCCGGCACCGCGGTCGAGGGCATTGCCGATGATGCTGCCATCGGGCGGACCGGAGGTTCCGCTGATCATGAACTTGTCGCCGAGTTCGGCCATTTTTGCCCGAAGCTGTCGGAAGGTTACTCCCGGTTCGATGACGGCGTAGCCGAGTCGTTCATCAACTTCCAGGATGCGGTTCATCCGTTTGCCCAGGTGCATAACCACCTGGCCTTCCCGGACTGGGGAAAACTCTCCCATGCCCCAGTTATGGCCCGTGCTGGTCGGCCACAAAGACACTCCATGCTCGGCGGCCAGGCGAACAATGGTGGAAACGTCTTCAGTGGAAGAAGGAAAAACAATCCCATCGGTTTGACGGTCTCCGCCAGGGAGCCGGTTGCTGCTGTATGAGGCGCGGCCAGCATCCGAAACGTCAACGGCATCTTGACCAAGGATCTGGGAGACTGCCTCAAAGAACTTTTCTGACATTAGAAGAAACTCCTGTTTGAAGGGTTTTTTGTTTGGCGGCTAAATCGCCGACCAGCCGCCGTCGGAGGCCAGAACCGCGCCGTTTAGGTTGGTGCCGTCGTCGCTGAGCAGGAAAGTGATTGAGGCTGCCAACTGTGCGGCGTTAGCGGGCGTGGGGATATTGGCCTGCATGAGTGGGATGAGCCGTTCGGTGGCCAGTTGGGAGCCGAAGTTTGCCTCGATGCCAGTGAGTGTGGGCCCGGGAGCCACGGTATTGAAGCGAAGACCCTTCGGGCCGTACATCACGGCGGAGTTCTTGGTCAGGCCAACAACGGCATGTTTGGAGGCAGTGTATGCAGCCCCGGCAGCCGAACCGCGGATGCCGGCCTCTGAGGAAACGTTGACTACCGACCCCGCCCCGGCTTCCAGCATCAGCGGTACAACGGCGCGGGTAAGACGCATGAGGGCGGTGACGTTGATCCGGAAAACGCGGTCCCAAAGGTCATCGTCCACCTCATGGATTGGTGCGAAGTTATCCATGATTCCGGCAATGTTCGCCAAGGCGTCGATGCGCCCGCCGGCGGCAGAAACCACAGCGGCAATAGTTTCCTCAGTAGAGATGTCACCGGCCACTGGCACCAGGTCCAGGTTCTTATTCTCTTCAACGAGAGCGTCGAGGCGCTGCTTGCTGATGTCCGCGGCGATAACCTTGCCGCCCTCCTTGGCGATGCGCATGGCAGTCGCCTGCCCTATGCCGGACGCTGCACCCGTTACGACGACGGTTTGTCCCGCAAAGCGGCCATTAGTGATGGTTTCCTGCCACGAGGCTTCGCTGCCCATGATGTCCTTCCAGACGCTGATGATGTCGCAGCCAAGATTACGACACTCAGTGTCATAATGGAAGGGTGAATACTGGTGAGATGCTTTCGAACGATTCAATCACTATCCACCGGTCGCCGGGGCGGCCGGTGAGCATCGACCCTGAAGCGGTTGCCGCCCTTGCCCTCAAAATGTTCGCCGAGCGGGGGTATGAGCAGACCTCGATGGAGGATATTGCGCGGGAGGCCCGCGTTGGGCGGAAGACTTTGTACCGCCATTTCGCCAATAAAGCAGAGTTGGTATGGGGCGGGATGGGACCTGTAATAGAAGCCTCCGCCGCCGCCTTGGAGTCGGCCCCTGCACATCCCCTGTCCCGACAGGCGATTCTGGACGGACTTCGGGAAGCCGTGCTTACGGGTATTGCCGCCCTCCCGGACCTCGCCGTGACCCGCGGGAGACTCCGATTGATCGCCGAACACCCGGAGCTGCTGAGCCGCAGCCAGGAATTCTTAGGGACTCGCAACGACCAGACCCGCTCCTACCTCACCGCCCGTGGCATTCCTGAAGACACTGCCCGGTACCTGTGCGCCGCTCTTGCTGGCGCATTATTCGAAGCCTGGCTGCAATGGGCGGCTAATGATGACACTGACCCTGCCCCCTACCTTCGGCGGGCGCTTGCCGTCCTCCAGCTGGGCTAACCAGGTCTTCGCCCCCATCTTGGACGGATGACGTACGCTCCAGGGTCAAAGTTTGGCCCGGAGGATCAACTGCTTCGCATTTCGATGCTTGAGCTGGTGCGATCCACTGGAGTGGCTCTTCAAGGGCTTTGCTGCAGCCGACACCCATCTGTGCGCCGCGGCCGCTCAATGCACTGCATTCCCAACGGGAAATTTCAGCCCCTATTGACGCGTGTCACCCACGCGTGATTAGATCGGTGACGCGCGTCACCCACGATGTCGCGACTAACCGCGAGAGCGCCTGACTTCACGAATAGTTCACGATCGATCCCCGCAGAGGAGAACGTTCCACGATGACCGAATACCCTGTTCCAACCACCATCAGCCTCGAGGCACAGAATGTATTGGCCATGGCCGCCGGAAGGCCGCCGCAGCCTGATCCCGCCCCTGAGGATGTCGAGGTCTGGCGTGCCCTGGCGGCGGCCGCCGAATCCTCAGACCCTGTCTTCGTCGAAACCATGGCGCGAGCGACAACTGGCGCCGTGACATCAGACGTTGCAGTAGCAGTAGAAGCCGGCGAGGTTCATGGGGCGAAATTCTTTATGGCTGAGCCGTCGGACATCGCAGCTGACGACGAGCGGGTCCTTCTGTACATCCACGGCGGAGGTTTCCTTTGGGGCGGCGGGCCCACTGCGCGCCGCTCCACCGAGCTCATCGCCGGCAACATCGGCGTGCGCACCTGGGGAATGGACTACCGGCAACTCCCGGACAACCCGTTCCCGGCTGGCCTGGATGACTGCATGACGGTATACCGCGAACTGCTGAAGAGCCATAGGCCGGAGACGATCGCCATCGCCGGGCAATCCGGAGGCGGCAATCTCTCAGCAGCCCTTCTCCTTAGGGCCCGAGACGAGGGTCTGCCAATGCCAGCCGCCGCCTGCCTCATTTCTCCTTGTGTCGATTTCACGCTTGCCGGCGACACGTACACCACCCTCGGGTTTGGCCTCAGCGAATGGCACCCGAAGAACATGCTCGAGCTATACCGCGGTGATCAGTCACTCGAGCACCCCTACATCTCACCTCTGTTCGGCACATATACCGCAGACTTCCCGCCTGTCATGCTGACCTCCGGGACGCGCGACTTCCTCCTCTCGGATACCGTGCGGTTGCACCGCAAACTCCTTCAGGCCGGCGTCCGCGCCGAACTTCATGTCTGGGAAGGTGCCCCGCACGGCATGTTCATGGGAGAGGCTCCGGAGGATCGAGAACAGATCGAGCAGGCGCGCCGATTCCTTGAAGCCTCCTGGGCAGCAGCATGAGCTTCATGAGAGACGACGACGCTCAACCGCGGGAATCAACCATCCGTTGACGTGCACCAGCGCGTGGTTAAGCCGTGACGAGTCACTGACAATCGCTATTGATTTTTCTAGGAGTGCTAATGGCCAGGAAACCATTCAACGAAGGATGGGCCGTCCGGACGAGGGTCAGTGCTTTCGCTGAACTGGGCGGAGCAAGTGAACAGTGGGTTGATGTAATGCTTCCGCATGATGCGCTGATCTCGAAGACCAGAAGCGGTGATGCTCCTGCCGGCGCGGCTGGCGGATATTTTCCCAGTGGTGCTTTCGAATACCGCAGGATGCTCGATGTTGATGAGGCAGATCGCGGCAAGGTGTTCGCTCTCGAGTTCGACGGCGTTTACCGGGACGCGATGGTGTACGTCAACGGTGCCCTGGCCGGCCAAGACGCTTATGGCTACTCGCGCTTTACCGTGCGCATTGACCCGTTCCTTCGGTTCGGTGCCGCGAACGAGGTCCGGGTGGTCTGCCGGGCGCATAAGGACAGTCGCTGGTACACCGGTGCCGGGATCTACCGGGACGTGCACCTGATTGTTAAGGAGCCTATCCACATCGGGGTAGATGGTGTCCGTGTCACCACTGCTGACATCGACAGCAATCGCGCGATGGTGGAGGTGACTGCAAGGATCACCAACACCACCGCCGTGACCACCACGGTCAACTTAGCAGCGTCGGTCAATGAAGAAGGCATCGCCGAGGTCGCCAGCGACGAGTCCCCTGTCACACTGCTTCCAGGCACCTCGGCTGTGGTGCGCCATCGGCTGATGGTCGAGAATCCTGCCTTGTGGGGATTCGATTCGCCGTCCTTGTACACGTGCGTCCTGCTGCTGCGAGACGCAGGCGCGGTCATCGACAGGGAATCCGTCACGTTCGGGATCCGTCGGATCCAGGTCGACGCCAAGAGAGGGTTGAGGCTCAATGGTGAGACGGTGAAACTGCGCGGTGCCTGCGTTCATCACGACAATGGACCTTTGGGTGCGGCGACTATTGCCGCGGCCGAGGAGCGCCGGGTCCGGGTCCTGAAGGAAGCCGGTTTCAACGCCATCAGGAGTTCGCACAACCCCGCGAGCTCGGCACTCCTGGATGCCTGTGACCGGCTCGGGATGCTCGTCATCGATGAAGCGTTCGACGTTTGGACCTCGGGTAAATCCGATTACGACTACGCCACTGATTTCGCGCAGTGGTGGGAACGTGATCTTGAGGCCCTTGTGGCCAAGGACATCAATCACCCCAGTGTGATCATGTACTCCATCGGCAATGAGATTCCGGAAACCGGAACTGCTGATGGCGGGGTGTGGAGCCGCCGGCTTGCCGAAAAACTGCGGTCGCTGGACGGGACCCGGCCCATCACCAACGGTATCAACGGTTTTGTATCGAGTCTGGACATTGTCCTGGCCGGCATGAAACAGCACCAGGGCGCAGCTGGCGACACCGGAGCGGGCGTGAACGGGATGATGACCCAGGTCGGAGACATGATGAACCATATCTCGGCCTCCGAAATGGTCAGCGAACGGACCGCCGAATCCTTTTCGGTGCTTGACGTGGCAGGAATGAACTACGGTGACGGACGCTACCTGCTGGATAAGACGCTCTTTCCGAACCGCGTCATTGCCGGCACTGAGACTTTTCCGGGGCAGATCGCCAAAAACTGGGACCTCGTCAAAGCCAACGATCATGTTATTGGCGACTTCGCCTGGACCGGGTGGGACTACCTGGGAGAAGCCGGCTTGGGCTCGGTGGGATACGCCGACGGCGGCCATGGTGCAGCAGCAAGCGTGGCACGTCCCTACCCGTGGCTTACCGCGTGGACAGGCGACATCGACATCACAGGTGAGCGCCGCCCCGCCTCCTACTACCGGGAGATTGTCTTCGGGCTCCGGTCAACGCCATACATCGCGGTCCAGCGCCCGCAGTTTCATGGGCGCACACCGCTCATGACGCCTTGGTCCTGGAGTGATGCGATCAGCAGCTGGACCTGGGAGGGATTCGAGGGACAGCCGATCCAGGTGGAGGTGTACTCGGACGCCGACGACGTCGAACTGCTCCTCAACGGGGTGCCTGTCGGACGATCCAAGGTAGGAGAAAACCTGGCCTTCCGTACCGATTTCGACATCATCTACACCCCCGGTGACTTGACCGCTGTCGCGTATAAGGACGGCCAGGAGCATTCCCGTGTGCAGCTATCCACGGCACGCGACCGATTGCACCTTGACGTGAGCTCCGACGTCGACCTACTCACAGCCGGCACCGGGGACCTCGCCTTCCTGCGAATAGCACTCACGGACGGAAGCGGCGTTCTTCACAACGGCCGGGACCGCGAGGTCGCCGTAACGGTGGACGGACCCGCGGTCCTCCAAGGCCTCGGAAGCGCCAATCCCGCTACAGACGAGCCCTTCACAGCAGGCTCACATACAACCTTTGACGGCCGCGCCCTGGCCATCATCCGCCCAACCGGGCAAGGCCCTGTCACCGTCACCGTGACAGCCTCCGGATGCCAACCGGCCACCGTCACCATCGGTGCCAACGCAACCGAAGCAACGGGAGAACGTCAGCTCGTCTCCTAGCACAAGCACCACCGCTCCAACTGTGTTTACTTCACCTCAATCCCCCAACACCCGTACATCAAGACGACGGAGTCCTGCCGTGAAAAACAACAACAACCTTCCTCCGGCCACCGCCACCATCGGGGGCACACCAGCCGAGGTGGCGGAGGAGCAAATACTTCTTGCTCCTCCTGTCACCGGGCAGGTGGACCTGCCCAAGGTCAGCGCCAAGTACATTTGGCTCCTGCTGCTGGGCATGTTCGGAACCTACATCGCCCTCGTGACACCCATTGCCCTGTCCCTGGCCATCAAGATCAAAGCAATTGCACCGGATCACGAGGAGTACCTGGGGTTCGTCATCGGCGCCGCCGCCGTAGTCTCGCTGGTCTCCGGTCCCATCATCGGGGTGCTCAGTGACCGCACCCGAAGCCGCTTCGGGCGCCGCCGCCCCTGGCTCGTAGCCGGCTCCCTTCTCGGAACCCTGGGCCTGCTCATTATCGCCCTCGCACCGGACGTGCCCATGGTTACCGTGGGGTGGGTTGTCACGACGCTGGGCTGGAACACCGTCATTGGAAACTTGACCAACTCCCAGGCAGATCGCCTGCCGGAGTCCCAGCGCGGAAAAGTCGGCGGCCTGGTCGGCTTCGTCACCATGGCAGCACCGGTGACAGGCGCCATCCTCGCCGGCAGCCTCGCCAAAGACGCCTTGCTGCTCTTTATGATCCCCGCGGTGCTCGGCCTGGTCCTTACCGTTCTGTTCACATTCGTCATCCGTGAGGACGACAGCCGCACCCGCAACTTCGAGGACAGGCTGAACCTTCGCCTGGTCCTGTCCAAATTCGTGTACAACCCCCGCACGCACCCCGACTTTTCGTGGAACTGGCTCGGACGATTCCTTTTCTACTTCGGCCTCACCATGAGCTCAACCTTCACTGCGTTCTACTTCGCACAGCGGCTCGGGGTTCAGATCACCGAAATAGGCACCCTCGTGGCAATCGGCGGGATGCTCGGTATCGTCACGGTGATCATCGGCTCCATCGGAGGCGGCTTCCTTTCCGACAAGCTGCGCAAGCGCAAGCCCTTCGTGCTCAGCGCCGGTTTCATGTTCTCCGCCGGCGCAGTAGTCATGGCTTTCGGTGACAACCTGCCCATGCTTCTCATCGGTTCAGCCATCTCAAACCTGGGCCTTGGCATCTTTTCCGCCGTTGACCAGGCTCTGGTCCTGGACGTACTGCCCGAGCGGGACACCGACGCCGGACGGTTCATAGGCATCAATGGACTCGCTAACTCCCTGGCACAGTCAGCCGCCCCGCTGATCGCACCGCTTTTCCTGGGCATTGGTGTAGCCGCTGGAGGAGACAAAAACTACTCCCTGCTTTACCTGCTGGCCGGAGCCTTCACGATCCTCGGCGGCGTCGTCGTCCTGAAGGTCAAAGCCGTCCGCTGATCCCGCGGTCCGACACGGAATGCAGCAGACAAGCGTGCAACCGGGCCACCCCTACTACAGAGGAATTCCATGCAGAACATCGACGTCAGCCAGCTGACGCTGCAGCAAAAAGCGTCCCTGTTGATCGGAGATACCTTTTGGTCAACCACTGCCATCAAGGACCATCACATTGGTGCCGTGACCATGGCGGACGGACCCCACGGCGTCCGCATGCAGAAGCATGGGACTGACCACCTCGGGCTATACCGCAGTCAGCCCGCAACGTGTTTTCCGCCTGCGGTAGGAATCGGATGCAGCTGGAGCGAGGACGTCGCCGCACGCGTCGGCGCCGCCTTGGCCAAAGAATCACAGGCCCATGGCGTGGACATCCTCCTCGGCCCGGGCGTGAATATCAAACGCTCACCTCTGGGAGGCAGGAACTTCGAGTACTACTCCGAGGACCCGCTGTTGTCCGGCGTACTTGGGAGCGCCTACGTCAAGGCTTTGCAGGAGCACGGTGTGGGAGCATCCGTGAAGCATTTGGCGGCCAATGACCAGGAGACCGAGCGCATGGTCATCAGCTCCGACGTCGACGAACGCACACTCCGCGAAGTGCACCTGTCAGCCTTCGAACGAGTCGTCACCGAAGCGCAACCGGCGACGGTCATGTGCTCATACAACAAGATCAACGGCGTCCACGCCTCAGAAAACCGCTGGCTTCTCACTGATGTACTGCGCGGCGAATGGGGATTCAACGGCGTTGTGGTGTCCGACTGGGGCGCGGTCCGCACACGGCCGGCAGCACTGAACGCCGGCTTGGATCTGGCAATGCCCGGACCAGGGCAGTACGCCACCGAAGCGCTCATCAAGGCCGTCCAAAACGGGAGCGTGAACGAGTCGGCGATCGATCTGGCAGTGGAACGGGTTCTGGACCTTGCCGCCTACAGCGAACCCCGCATCACCGGGACCGCCCCAACTGAGTTCGATTCCGCAGCGCACCATGAACTGGCACGTGAGCTCGCCACCGAGTGCGCTGTCCTGCTCAAAAACCAGGACGGCGTACTGCCCCTGAAACCAGGAACATCCCTTCTGGTTGTCGGAGAATTCGCCACCAACCCCAGGTACCAGGGCGGGGGCAGCTCACACGTCAACGCCACACTCATCGACATACCCCTGGAGGAACTCAAGGCGGGGGCCGCTGTCTCTGATGGCAGCGTCCACTACTCGCAGGGCTTCTCTCTCCAACCCGGCGAGAACGATGCTGAACTCCGTGCCCACGCCGTGGAGGCGGCCCGCACCGTGGACGTCGCTGTCATATTCGCGGGCAACCCCGAAGAGGAGGAATCCGAAGGGTTCGACCGGACGAGGCTGGAACTCGCCGCTGTGCAGGTCGAGCTCATCCGGGCGGTCGCGGCCGCCGCCCCCCGTACCGTCGTTGTCCTGGCGAACGGGGGTGTTGTCTCCCTTGAAGAATGGCATGACCAGGTGGACGGCATCCTGGAAGGTTTCCTCCTCGGCCAGGGCGGCGGTAGAGCGATCGCTGACCTGCTGTTMGGTGTGACGAGTCCCTCCGGACGCTTGGCCGAATCCATTCCTTTCCGGCTGCAGGACACGCCCACTTACCTGTCCTTCCCCGGCGAGCAGGGCCACGTCCGTTACACCGAAGGCGTCATGGTCGGCTACCGCTACTACGAAACGGTGCAGCGGCCCGTCCGGTACCCTTTCGGGCACGGGCTAAGTTACTCCACCTTCGAAACAACGGACCTCCGGGCCGAAGCGCGCGGCCATGACGAAATCGCTGTTACGGCGAATATCACCAACACCGGAAAGATCCCGGCAAAACACGTCATACAGATCTACCTTTCAACCGACGCCGGGCCGGTCCTGCGCCCGGAACGGATCCTCGCCGCCTTCACCAAAGTCCTCCTTCAACCGGGCGAAACCCGGGAGGTCCATTTCCTCCTGGACCGCAGGAACCTTCGGTACTGGGACGTTATCCTTGACCGCTGGGTTGTCGCCCCGGGCTGCTACACCGTGCAAGTATCCGACAATGCCTCACACGTCCTGCTGGAGCAGGACGTGGCACTTGACGGTGACGAACTGCCACGCCTCCTGTCGCTGCAATCCGACGTTGCGGAGTGGCTCGCACACCCCACGGCGGGGCCGGCACTGGCGAACGAACTCAACCCCATCATGGCGGCATCCGGCCAACAGCTGGACGACGACAGCGACGGCACCCGCATGGTGCTCTCCATGCCCATGAACCAGATCCTGAGCATCCTCGGCGGTGCCATTGACGGCGATTGGCTTGTCTCCCTGCTTGAGCAGCCCGCTGAGGCTACTTCCTCCCCCGCCTGCCCACCGGCCTGAAACCCACGGAAAACACACCCATGACTGAGATTCCCACCCCGCACATGACACCACGCCCCATCGAAAGGACACCAATGACAACGTTTGGCCCGGATTTCCTCTGGGGTGCTTCGACGGCGCCGCACCAGATCGAGGGAAACAACATCAACAGTGACTGGTGGGCCCGGGAAGGGCTCTTCCCTGGTATGGAGCTCAGCGGTGACGCGAACGACAGCTATCACCGTTACCGGGAGGACATGACCCTCCTCGCCGAGGCTGGCTTGAACTCCTACCGGTTCGGAATCGAGTGGGCGCGCATCGAACCCCGGCCCGGAGTGTTCTCCCCTGCACTGCTGGCTCATTACCGTCACATGATTGACACCGCCCTGGAGCTGGGCATCAAACCGGTCATCACCCTCCACCACTTCAGCTCCCCGCGATGGTTCGCAGACGAAGGCGGATGGAGTGCCCCCGCTGCACCCGAACGCTTCTCACGCTACGTGGAGGCCGCTTCGTCCATTCTGGGCGACGTCGGACACGTCATCACCATCAACGAACCCAACATGCTCGCCATGATGCTCAATCTGGAAGCAGCAGCCAGCCGTGGTGAACTGGACTCGTGGCAGAGCCCCACTGTCGAAAACCAGGGTGAGACCGAATATAAGCAGCCTCCGCTGCCGGTTCCGGTGCCAGACGACGGGAAGTACGTCGTCGAAGCCCACCATCTGGCGCGCGAGGCACTGCGCCAGCGCACGGACGCCCAAGTTGGCTGGAGCGTGGCAAACCAGTCCTTCACTGCAGCACCGGGAGGAGAAGAACGCCTCCTGCAGATCCGGTGGAACTTTGAAGACCTTTACCTTGAGGCCGCGAAGGGTGATGACTTCGTCGGTGTTCAGTCCTACACCTCCCAGCAGGTAGACGCCAATGGTCTGGTGCCGCATCCGGCCCATCCGGACAACACCATGATCGGTACCGCATACCGGCCGGACGCGCTTGCTATGGCGGTAAGGCACGCCGCCCAAGTGGCAAACGTGCCCATCCTTGTCACCGAGAACGGTATCGCCACCCCGGATGACACACGGCGCATCGCCTATACCCGCGAGGCCCTGCAGCACCTGGCCGCGGCCATGGAAGATGGTGTCGACGTCCGCGGTTACCTGCACTGGTCACTGTTGGATAACTACGAATGGGGCCATTGGGAACCGAAATTCGGCCTCGTCGCCGTAGACCGGACCACCTTTGAACGTAAACCCAAAGAAAGCCTCGGATGGCTCGGAAACATCGCCCGCTCCGGCGGCGCGAGGCTCAGCGGGTCCTGACAGGCCCGGGGGAACGCCGCCATGGGCAGCCCGCCCTGAAGCCGAAGCTATGATAATTAGACCTCGAACAACGGAAGGCGGGCGGTCGTGATACCCACCAGCCAGGATGTCGCCAACCGTGCCGGGGTGGCTCGTTCCACGGTCAGCATGATCCTTAACGGGAAAAAAGCCTTTTCGCAGGAGACGCGGGACCGTGTTGCCAAAGCTGTGGCTGAGCTAGGCTACGAGCCATCGTCAGCAGGACGTACGCTGGCCCGCGGCGCCAGCGATATCGTGATCGCGCTGATTCCTGACACAACCTTCGGACGCAACCTTCAAGACATCTACGGTCTGCTCACGGATGAACTCGCTGCACGAGGCCTGACACTTGTCCTGCGTCTATCGAGCCGTACTGACGCTGATTTCGACAGGCTCATCGTCGGGCTGAAGCCACGTGCAGTCCTGACGCTGGCTGCCCTTTCCGAGGGACAGCGCGCGCTGCTTGAACGCCGGGGCGTCAAGCTGCTGGAGACCGACGAATCCGGCAGTCACGGCATCAACGCGCAAATCGGAAGACTGCAGGCGCGATACCTCATCGAACGCGGCTATCAACAGCTTGCGTACGCGCACCTGCGGGACGCGCGCAGCGACCCGTTCGGCGGCCCCCGCGAACGCACCTTCAGGGAAGAGTGTCTTAGGCAGGGCCTTGACGAACCCCACGTTCTGCATCTTGATATCACACCCGTGGACGCCCGAAAGGCGCTGGAAGAATTGGGACACCGAGGATTTGCCGTGGCCTGCTACAACGACGACGTCGCCACCGCACTTTTGCACGCTGCCCACGAGAAAAGCTGGAACATCCCCGAAGACATCGCTCTGATCGGAATGGACAACACCCCATTGTCGCAGCTGACCATCCCCCCGCTGACCACGATGGGATACGACCCCACTCAGGTCAGTCAGCTCTCGATGCAGTCGCTGCTTAACCGTTTGGATGAGCAGCAGTCGGACCAACCCCTTCCCGAGCTTCACATCGACATCATCGAGCGGTCGACCGCCTAGGCCACCAGCCCAGGATCACTACCCGCGGGCGGATGAGCCCTGCCCGGTATGCACACCCCTCCGCCCGTGAAAAAAGATCACCCCCGCCCAGGCCTGCGGAGTGTCTAAACAAAAACATCAACGGATAGTGAGGAAGATCATGGACATTAACCGTCAGCAAACAGAAACGCCGGGCATGCTGGAAGTACATGCCAAACATGCTTCCGAAGTAGACGAGGCCCTTACGAAAGCAATCGGCGTCGTCAAGATCGCCGCAATGGAACACAAAACAGGGATTCTTATATCGCGCATCGACGCTGGCATATACATGGTGCGGGCACATCCGGCCGTCCCGTTCGGGCTGGTCCGCCAACAGCACTAACCTCTGGATGGACGGCAGAGTGGTGCAGCGGATGATTGATGTAGAGGACACAGTGCAGTCACCTGACGGAGGTTGAGGGAACGTCCGTTGTCGGCGTTTGAGTGGGACGCAGCCGACTCCGTCTTCGTTAGACCCCTGCGCAGGGGTCGTTCGTTCGCTCTTCAGCAGCTAGCAGTCCTGCCAGAGTCAGGAAGACGCTGGAGGTCCACGTGTATGCTCGATCGCGCAGACCGGCGCCGGTGACCGCGTCAAAGTTTTCGGCCATTCCCGAGGCAGAGGCCATTGCGCACAAACTTTCGGCGAGATCCAGGGCCAGTTGTTCTTCCCCGCCATCGATGAGACCGTCAATGATCAAAGCGGTACACGGCGCCCAGATCGGACCTCGCCAGTAGCCATCGGCGATATAGGCCGGGCTATCCGTGGCTTCGGTTGCCAGACCATATTCCGTCCGGAACCGCCCCAGGTCACTGACAAGTGTGTTGAAGACCTCTGATGGTAAACGGGATCCGAGCACTACCGGTAGGAGGTGAAGGAGCGATGCGGACTCGATGACTGTTGAGTCGAGCTTGCGGGCGATGAATCGGCTACCGTCCCACATTTCCTTGAGCAGCGAATTGAGGAGAGAGGATGAAACGGTTGCCCATTTCTTGGCTTCGTCCGGACGCGACAGTCGCGAGGCAATCTCACTGAGCGCTTCTGTCTGCAGGACCAGGAAGGCCGCGAGATCAGGAGACTCTACAGGCACCGTTGTGGCGAAGATCGTGCTGTTGTCCCACCCGGAGTCATTCCCGTGGAAGTAGTGCGGCAGAATGCGTCCGGAGGCGACTCGTTCCGTCAGCCACCATTGCGTCCACCGTTGGAGAGGATCATAGGCACGAAGCAGCCACTCGTCGTTGACCGCGCCCGCCCTAAATAGCGCCATCAGAGCCCATCCGTGAATTGGAGGCTTGGTGAAGGTGTAATCGATGACCTTGTCGTTGACGGAGTCCGGCAGCCGACCGCTTGTCGCTTGGGCGTCAAACGGCACGAAGAACTGGTCTTCAGCGAGCTCGGGAAGCTGTGCTAATGCGATTGCGTTGAAGCAGTTGTCCCAGCTCCAAACGTTGGTCATCGTTCCCTTCGACATGTACATCGCCGGCCGTTGCACTGCTCCGGAGGGCTCTACTATCGAGGACCACATGATGTAGCTGGCGAGCTGTTTCGCCGCCTGATGCTCGGGTTTTACCTCGGGCATAGCGGCGGCGAATACATCGAATGACGGTGGCGACCAGGGTTTCCGAGCGGTCGGCGTCGCATCATTCGTCTCCTCAATGAGCACGACGCTGCCGGGCGCGAACTGGAGTGTAGCCATGGTGTGACGTTCTCCAGCCCACGTCGATTCCTCTATGCCTCTGCCCCTGAGAACGCGGATGGCAATCGTTACCTGTGAGGAGAATCTGAGGTAGCGCCATTCATCTTCGGCCACACGGACCAGCGTGTCGTAGTTGCTTGCCGCCTCCATGATGAGCTCGAAGCCAACGCCTGCGCCGGAAACACTGAGAACGCGGTGTGTGTTGAAGTCGACGCTGACGTGACCTGCCGCTGCGGGAAGCACAAGGTGGTCGATATCGAACGCTGCTTTGCCGTGAAGTCCGTCGCGAGGCGCGATGCGCAGAAGTGCACGCGTTGCCGCCCTGCCCCGGACCGTCCGCAGCTCCACCCATTTCCCGGCGTCTTCAGTGTTCACGGCTGATGTCACGGCGAAGTACGAGCCAGCCGTGGCGAACGGGAGGTGTTCGAGGTCAAAGGGATTCACAGAGTACTCAATTGCAAGGTCGGTTGAGGGGGTGGAAGAGCACTGACTGGACATGGGTCAGACTCCGATGGTCCCGAAAATCGCTGACCCGGACTGAGTCGCGCGGATGACAGCACGGCCGTCCGGGTTTAAGGAAACCTCAACGCCGTCGCCGCTCCAATAGCCTGAATCCACCGGAACTGCCGTCACGTGTTGGATCGATTGCCCGCGGGCAGGGAACAACGACACGATGCCACGACCAGTTTGCGGGAGAATCTTCTCCCGTATCTCTGCGGCTCCCGCACCCAGCCCGATGGTAACCATGCTGGCCCGGGCCGAGTCCATGGCGACTGCCCGGTACCGGTCAAGCGTTGAGCGGATTCCCTCCACGCCGTCCTCAGAGATGGTGAGCAGGTCCCCCCAGATTCCGTGGTGTCCGAGCATGATCGCTGCGAGGCTTTCCTGCTGGTGGCCGTGCGGGTCGTCCGGGAAATAATGGACCAGGGTCAGCACGGACGGGATCCATCGGTCGAAGGCATATGGTTCCCGGCATATCCAACCGCGTGAACGACCCGGGTGGAAGAACATATTGGTGTTCACCCCGTTCAAGTCCGCGGGCAGCTCGTAGTCCGAGTAGTACGGTCCGTTGTTGACGAGGAAGTACTTGCCAGCCGAAAGGAAGCTCAAGCCGAAAGATCGGTGATTCTCGGTCACGTCGAAATCGACAATTGAACCGGGCACCGCGGTCATCAACCGCTCTGCGATCTCCGTCATCCTCTCACTCATCATGAAAGCGAAACGGTCCGCTCGTTCGCTCGGGGTGTTGGTGTCGTCTCCGTGATGGTGTTCCGGGCTGTCGCAGCCGTACTGGCTCACCGCATCAAGTTTGAAGTATGTAATGCCGAGTTCGCGATTGATCCGGATGAGGTGACCCACGAATGTCTCGAACCAGTCACTAACTAAACACATGGGGGCGCTGGGCTCGGTCTCCCACACTTCTCGTGGCCGAAGGGGTTCTCCTTGCCACGTCTTCATGTCACGGGGATGCGCGGCCAGAGCGCGGCTCGAGAATGCCGCCAACGTCGGATCGAACCAGATCCCGAGGCGGAGGCCAAGTTCGCCTGCTCGTTGCCTGACATTCAGCAGGGCGCCAGGGAAACGTTCCGGGTTCACCTCCCAGTCTCCGGTTGCGGTGTACCAGCCGGTGTCGATCACGTAAGTATCGATTCCCATCCGAGCTGCCACTTCCATCTCGGCGAGCACGCGCTCCTCAGTCAGACCATCGATGTAGGTCCTGTCGTGCCAGTAGCGCTCACGCTCCTGGAAGTTCCATGTGTTGTAGAAGATCTGCGGTCGACGGGACTCCGCGTTTTCGGACTGGTACTTCAACAGAAACGTACGGAACGCTGCCGCCACGTCGTCCAGATTGCCTTCGACAGCGGCCGCTAGAAGCCAGGGAGTCCGGAATCCCTGGGCCGTGTCCAGCCGCTGACCGTTAAGGTAGGCACCCTTGACTGAGCCAATTCGAACGCCGCGGGCGCCATCGACCCAGAACCCGCAGAACAGATCCCCGCCAGAGGTTCCATGCTCGTAGGCCAGCAGCCAAGAAGCCCCGTCCTCAACGCCTACCAGAATGGGGCCGATCAAAGGCGACAATGCCTTGGCAGCCGCAGAATCGATGGGGACCTCGTTGGGCATGAAAGAGTGGCCAAGCTCGACGAAATCGGAGATCCTCACTTCAGTGATGGCACTGGTGGGACGGAGCAACTCGACGTATGAAATCCCTTCCTTGCCAGCACTTTTGGTGAGCCGCCGAGGCGTCGAACTGCGCAATTCGTAGCGGAAGCGCACCACTGGGCTTTCCGGTGTCACACGCAGCCGCATCGCGAGCTGGAGCCCGGGCTCGCCGTCGACCTCGCCCTCGAATAGGAATTCCTCAGCGCGGCTGGTCAAGATACGGCGTTTGACTTCGCGATTAAATTCCCGAACTGTGCACGTTACAGCTCGTCCATCGATTTCAAAGACCGGCGCAGCGATAATGAGGCGCATCTGAGTGCTGTTGTTGGTCAGCTCCCAGAGCGGGCTGGTTTCGGTGTGAGATGGCCCAGAGGCGATGATCGACCACGACACGACGGAGGCGGATTTAACATTTGAATCGATGGTCACTGTTTGACAGCTCCAGACAGAAGACCGGCAACGAAATAGCGCTGCAGGAAGATGAATACAAGACATACGGGGATGATGGAGAAGGTTGTTGCCGTGATGAGGGTGCCGTAGTCGGTCAGATTGACATCACGGAAGGATGCCAGGGCCACCGGCACCGTGTAAGCAGATTCTGCGCGCAGGATCACCAAGGGCCAGACGAATTCGTTCCAGATCGCCAGGAAGAGGAAAATCGCCAGAGCGGCCATTGCCGGGAGGATCGTTGGGAGCACGATCTGGAACAGGATGCGGAACTCGCCCGCGCCATCGATGCGGCCGGCCTGGATCAATTCGTCAGGTACTGATTCCATGGCCTGCCGCATTAGGAATAGTCCAAACGGGTAGGCCAGTCCCGGGAGGATGAGGCCTTGATATGAGTTGAGCCATCCGAGTGTCACCATCGTCTGGAACAGGGGAACCAGGGTTACCTGACTCGGGATGGCGAGGGTCGCAATAACCACGCCGAAAAGTAGCGTTCGGCCTCGGAACTGAAACTTCGCGAAGGCGTATCCGCCACAGAGGCAGATCAACGCACCAAGAATCACGAAGATGACCGAGACAGCAGCGGAGTTCGCGATTGCACGCCCGAATCCGAGGTCACCGAACAGGACCTGAATGTTTGTCCACAGCTGATCTCCCGGCAATAGATTTGGAGGGTTGGCGAAGATTTCATCTGAGCTGTGCGTTGAGCCGATGACCAGCCAATAGAAGGGTGCCACCATCAAGATGAACCCTAGGAAGATGACTGCCGTGAGCAGTGCGCTCGAAGCTTTGGTGTGCCGGATGCGCGCGGAAGTACGCATTTTCTCTACTGAAGTGCTCAACTTTTCTTCTCCTGAATGAACCGGAACTGGACCAGGCTGACGATGACAACCATTCCGACAAGGACGAAGCCGATAGCTGAGGCATAGCCGAAATCAAAGAACTTGAAGGCGTTCTGGTAGAGATACATGCCGATCGTCATGGTTGCGTTGTCGGGACCGCCGTTGGTCAGGATGTACGGTTCATCGAACAGCTGAAGTGTGCCGATGGTTGAGGTGACGACCGTCAAGAGGATTGCCGGGCGTAACCCCGGGATGGTTACGTTGAAGAACTGTTTGACTGTATCTGCGCCGTCCATGGAGGCCGCTTCGTAGAGGTCCCCGGAGATGCTCTGCCGCTGGGCAAGATAAATGACAGCGTTGATCCCCGTGTAGTGCCACGTCATCGCGATTCCGAGCGAAATTTTCGCCCAGAACGCGTCCTGAAGCCAAGGGATCGCCGGTAGACCAACCGACTGAAGCGCGACGTTCACGATGCCGTTGTCCGTGGCAAGCATCATGCTGAAGACAACACCATAAGAGACGAGACCCATGACGACCGGAACGAAGTAACCGAGACGGAAGACCGCACGGAACTTCAGGAGGGTCGAATGGAGAGCCACAGCCAGCAGGAGCGCCAAAATGAGCATCACCGGTACTTGGATCACCAAGATGATT
Organism: Paenarthrobacter sp. RAF54_2; assembly: GCF_052113945.1. Lineage (NCBI taxonomy): Bacteria > Bacillati > Actinomycetota > Actinomycetes > Micrococcales > Micrococcaceae > Paenarthrobacter > Paenarthrobacter sp. RAF54_2. The sequence continues at coordinate 227,482 of NZ_JBFRDV010000003.1, read as the reverse complement.
AAGGTATTGCCCAGAGCGTTGTAGAACAGGGGGTCGCTAAAAATGCGCTCGTAGTTCGCGAACCCAGCGAAGCCCTGCACTCCCCCACGGTTGGTCGTGAAACTTAGCCACGCAGCATAGCCGACGGGGTAGACCTTGAACGCGGCGAAAAGGATGATCACCGGAGAGAGCAGGACATATGGCACCTTGCCCGGAGTAAGCCAGGGCCGCCTGGAAGGGGGTACTCGTCGTGCCACCGGCGGCGATTCAACTTGTGGCGATTGGACGTGCGTATCGGTCATGACCGTGGTGCTCCCTCGGTGGCGCCTGGCTCCGCCACGCCTACCTGGTGGGGCGGGGCCAGACGCTCTATCGGATTTGGTGAAAAGCGGCTTCAGCCGGTGTTTCAGCTGGCGATCTTTCGGCCAGTTTGAGCGGCGAGGAGCTTGGCAGCCTCGTCGAGCGCGGCCTTCGGGTCTGCTCCGGAGAGCATCACTTTTGTCTGGGCATCTGTGTAGATTCTGATTGCGCGAGCGTAGTCGCTTGTGTAGTTCGACACGGCGAGGTCGGGCTGAGTGATCGAGTCGACGAAGACCTTGCTTGGAGAGTCGCCGACCCAGTAGCCGCTATTGTCAGTGAAGCCTGGAGTCTTATACATCGGTACGAAGCCGGGGGTGAAGGGCTGTGCGGTCTGCATCACCCGCTGACCATCCAGTGTGCCCAGGGCAAAGTGAACAAATTTCCACGCCAGGTCCTTGTTGGCGCTATTGCCTGCGATGGAAAGGTAGGTGGATCCCGCCAGGGCAGCAGTTGAGCCTCCTGCGTCTACCACCGGGCGCAGTGCGGTGGCCATTTTTCCTTTGAGCTGAGGTTGCTTGGCCTCGATGTAACCGGGCCACCATGACGCACTCGGGCTTATCGCCACCGACCCGTCTGCGAACCTAAGCCCATTGCTACTTGTAAAGGATGCAGAGTCCGCGAGGACTCCCTTGTCATTCATCTTCTTGAGCAGTGTCAGCGACTTGACCCCTTCCGGGCCATTCAGCGTGATGTCGCCGTCTTTGTTGAAGTAGAACGCGTTCTGCTGCTGCGTAAGTGTCTGCCAAAAGTCGGCTGCGTTCGTATTCGCTGCAGCCTTGTTGAGTTCGAAGAGACTCGCTCCGGTTTTGGCTTTCAGCGTAACACCGGCGTCGATGAGCTCGTCCCAAGTTTTGATGGATGCCATGTCGATGCCTGCGGCATCCAAGAGGTCCTTGCGGTAAGCAAATCCGGCCGTGTTCACCTCAAACGGGATACCCCATACCTGCCCGTCCTTGCCCAGTCCTCCACCCCAGGCGCTAGGTACGAAATCGCCAGCGAGATCCTTGGCCCCCAGGGGGCCCATGTCCGCGAAGCCGTTCGGGAACTTGTCGGTGTAGCCGGGCAGCTGGTCGATGGCGGTGTTCATGATGTCCGGGAGTCCTTGGCCGCCAGCAGCGAGGCCGGTAGTGATTTTGTCCCAGATGGCAGGGTTTCCTACATCGACAATGTCGACTTTGGTTCCCGGGTTGGCTTTCTCAAAAGCGTCCGCGGCCGGTTTGAGAAGCGCACCCGCCGTCGTCCATGTCCAGACGCTGAGAGTCTTGCCGTCGCCGGATGATGACCCGCCCGAGCTGCAGCCCGCGAGTGCCGTTGCGGCGAGGGCGGCGATGCTGAACACGGCAGCAAGCCGTCTGGTGAAGGGTTTTAGCTTCATTGGTAGTTCCTCTTTCATGTGATGCGGGTCCGGTACAACGTTTGGGCTCGATCAGGTGCGCCATTACAGCTGCTGAACGCGTCGTTCTGAGCCTGCCGCGAATACAGCCAGGCATCGTCGACCGGGATACGGAGTGTGACCGGGCACGGAGAATGACCAGGATAAGGAGGGGATAACCGGGTACGGAGGGTCGACCGGGATAGGGAGGACTTAGGAGAGATCGTACCCACAATTTAATGACGTTACAATTCTTTTTTGAGAAAATTTTTGACGTTACAATAAATCCAGCACCCACCGTGGGTGCGTAGTGGCCACGACACCCCTCGCTGCGTTTTCCCCATCCATACTGCCGCTCGTCGCCGAGCCAGCACCCTGGGGACACCGCGTGAGTCAGGTCGGGCTCAACCGGTTCGCTGATTGAGCCCGGCTTGAGGCTGAATGCTCGCGAACTCGAATCCGAGCCGGGGTTAAATGCGTCTCTATAAGCAGGGTTGGGGCCAATCGCGTTCCACTACGAGCTGGCAGGCAGGGAGGGCAAAATGGCAGCCGACTACAACGAACCGGGGGGCGCCCCGCGTCATACCAACATGAACGATGTAGCCTCACACGCGGGCGTTTCGGTGATGACGGTCTCGAATGTCATCAATCGCCCGGATATCGTCTCCGAGAAGACCAAAGCAAAGGTCCTCGCGTCGATGAGAGAGCTCCGTTACCGGAAAAGCACTGCCGCCACGAGCCTGCGCCTGTCCAAGCCGACTCAGATCGGATACGCGCTTCCCTCCACCCAGCGCAGCGGTGACGGGTATATGGATGACTTCCTATACTCGCTCGCGGCCGCGTGCCAGGCAAAGGGCATGCATCTGACCCTCATCGCCGCAGCAGACCCTGAGGATTGGCTCAGTGCATGCGATGCGCTCTACTTCGGAGGCTCAGCCGCAGGCATCATCATGGGCAGTATCGCCCCCCATGATCCCCGCCCTGCGCAGCTGGTATCGCGTTCCATTCCCTTCGCCGGGTACGGCCAGACCTTGGAAGGAAAATCGGCGCCTTGGAGTTGGGTGGAGATCGACGAAGCACGCGGAATTGAGCTGGCAGTCGAGCACGTCGTTGAACGCGGTCACCGGCAGCTCGCCTTCATCGGCCTCGGGGTCGATGCCGTGTGGAGCGCGGCGCGTCTCGAGGGATACGTCGCGGCGTGCCGGAAGCACGGGCTTCAGCGCTCCGTCGTCGCGGACCGCGTTTCCCTCGCGACCGATGAGATCGCCGCAGGGGAAGAAATAGCCATGCAGCTCCTCCAGTCGGAGTCGCCTCCAGACGCCATCATCTGCGCGTCTGATTACCTTGCAGTTGGAGCGATCTTCGCGGTGCGTGCACACGGTCTCGTTCCAGGCGTTGACGTGGCCGTGACCGGGTTCGATGACACATCCTTGACGTCATTGGGCGCCATCGGCATCACGTCAGTACGTCAGCCTTCGACCCGCATCGCCCAGGAACTCGTGAAGATGATCATCGACCCCCCTGACCAAGCGCTCCATCTGCTCCTCGAACCGGGGCTGACGATTCGATCGAGTACGACAGGCAAAGCCCCCACGGCCAGTTTTCGAACACGTATTGGACCAGCCGACCCACTCCCTGACTGAGTCACCGACCTGTTCCGCATGGGCAGCCATGCGGAAATAGCTATCGCAGCGCTCGAAGCCGGTCAATTTCCGGTCCGGTGCAGGAATGGCAGTCGTCGTCGCCGCCATTGCTCTCCGGCCGTAGGAGGCGGTCGGCTGTGGTTTGGCCAGTTCTCATCGGGGTTCTTCATGTTGCGCGTTCCGCTTGGTGAGGTTCTTGGAAATGTACTGACTGAGTAGTGAGGAATTCTTCAATGCCGTGGGCTCCTCGTTCCCGGCCAAACCCTGACATCCGGAAACCTCCAAATGGGGCATCCGGATGGGTGGCCGCCCCATTCACTGAAACGCTTCCGGTCCTGATCTTTGTGGCCACCAAGCCAGCTTCTTCCGGACTTGGCCCCCACACAGCTCCACTTAGGCCATACGGTGAGTTGTTGGCGATGAAGATCGCTTCCTCGACGTCGGCGTATGGGACGACGGCCAGCACTGGACCGAAGACTTCCTCTTGGGCCAGTTCGTCATTGGCGCCGGTGAGAAAAGCTTGAGCCGGGACGTAATAGCCTTCCGGATCCCCTGAAACAGGGCCGGAGGCCAGAACTTCAGCTCCGGATGCACGGGCTGCGGTGGTGAGGTTGAGGACCTTGTCGCGCTGCGCGGCCGTGGCGACCGGTCCCAGGACAGTGGCCGTATCCTGAGGGCTGCCGACGGCAAAAGCAGACACCTGTGATTTCAGTGCCGAGGAGACCTGTTCCAGCGTCTCGGACGGGACCAGAAGCCGCGTGAGGGCTGCGCACGTTTGCCCGGAGTTCTGGAAACTCTTCTCGAGTGTTTTGCCCACCGCGTGCGGGAGGTCGGTACCGGGGAGAATGAGGCTTGCCGATTTTCCTCCGAGTTCCAGCGAGACCTGCTTGATGAGGCCGCCGGCGACGCTGGCGATCCGCCCACCAGCCCGGGTCGATCCGGTGAAGGACACGAAGTCGATTGCGGCGTGGCTGATCAGTGCCTCACCGGTGGTCGGGCCTTCGCCGAACACGACATTGAAGACCCCCGGGGGTAGTCCCGCATCGGCGGCGACATCTGCCAAAATCGCTGCGTTGCTCGGCGCCACCTCGCTGGGCTTGAGCACGATCGTGCAACCGGCCACGAGGGCCGCTGCGACCTTGGATGCAATCTGGTACAGCGGGTAATTCCACGGGGTGATGCACGCTACCACCCCGACTGGAACTTTGTGGATTTGGGTCGAGTCCAACTGTTCGGGAACCAGGACTCCGGGACCGAGCCGGGCCGCGCTGCGGAAGCTGTGCAGGGCTGGAACCACCTGCATGCGCACACATTTGTGCCGCGGCGTGCCCACTTCAGCGGTAATGCCATCGGCCAATTCCTCCGCACTTGCCTCAAGGCCGTCAGCAATCCGGGCGATGATTGCGGCCCGATCCCCTACTGACGTGGTGCTCCACGATGGAAAGGCCTCAAGAGCGGCCAGGCTGGCAAGGTCGACGTCCGTCTGGCTGGCCGCGGCCACCTCTCCGATGAGCTGTCCATTGGCCGGGTTGTACACACCCAGAACATTCGAGCCAGTAGCCGGCCGCCAGTGGTTGCCGACGAAGATCCCCTTCAACACTGCGGTTTCAGCCATTGTCCTTTTCCCCTACCGTGTATAGAATCATATAGGAAAGTCTATAGGAGAACTTAGGATTGGTAAATATGCAGACCACCGCAAATGAAAACGGAGCCGGCCCCAGGATCCGGGCAGCGATCGATGGGCTTCCCCCCTACAGTGCGGGAAGGAGCGTTCGTGATGCCGCTGGGGAAGGCGCCGTACTGGAGCTCCTCGGGTTGGCCGCCAATGAAGGCCCCTACGGCCCGTTCCCGTCCGCCGCGAAGGCCGCACTGGAGCAGGTAGGAAAGGCCAACCTGTACCCAGAGTCCGGTTTCCGCACCCTGCGCGGAGAATTGGCCCGGATGCTAAACGTCGACGTCGCTGAGGTCGCCGTTGGCGCCGGCGGCATCGGACTGATCCACCACTTGTCCGTTGCCCTCCTCGATGAGGGGACTAACATTGTGGTTTCAACCCCCACCTTCCACGCCTACGCCCTCGACGCACGGAAGCAGGGAGCAACCACGCTGAGCACGCCCGTGCGCGAAGATGGCAGCTACGACCTCGAGGCGATGCTGGGCCTGATCACTGAAGACACCCGCATCGTCTACGTCTGCAACCCCAACAACCCCACCGGCGGCATCGTAGGCCGCGAAGAGCTGCTCCGCTTCATCGATACTGTCCCCGAGTACGTCACCATTGTTGTGGACGAAGCCTACTTCGAATACGCCCAGTCCCCTGAATACACCGACACGATTGCTGAACCCGCATTCAACCGCCGCAACCTCGTCACTCTCCGGACGTTCTCCAAGGCCTACGGTTTGGCCGGGCTGCGCGTGGCCTACCTGGTGGGGTCCCGCGAACTCATCGCCGCTGTCCAGAAGGTGGAAAGCAACTACGAAGTTTCCAACGTCGCCCAGGCTGCAGCCCTGGCGAGCCTGCACGAGGAAGCCGAACTCACCCGCCGCGTCGGGCTGAACAAGGACGGCCGTGACGCCCTCACCACCGGCCTGCGCGAGCTCGAATTTGAGCCCCTGGAGTCACATGGGAACTTCGTCTACGTCAAAGTCGGCGACGCCAAGGCATTCACCAAGGCCCTGGAAGGCGAGGGAATCATTGTTCGCCCCGGTAACGCCATGGGGGATCCCGAGAGTGTCAGGATCACCGTTGGAACACCGGAACAGGTGAAGGCAACCATCGCCGCCATGGGCCGCGTCATCCTCAGCACGGCACAGCACAGCACATAAGAGCGGAGATTTTGCGAGTGGATCCCGTCGCAGCCGGACACGATCGCATAGGATTGGCTATACGACCCTTTTGGGTTGTCGTGAGCTGCCCCTGACCGTCGCGGGAAAGGGCATTGCCAATGCCTGAGTTTTCGTCGTTACCGCTCCGAGGGGGAGACATGACAGTTACAACACCAGCCGCTGCTACCCAGTCCAAGGTTGATTTTGCCCATGAAATCCTTCGCAATCGCATAGTTGGCTCACAGTACGCTGCGGGCCAGCGTCTGATCATTGACAATCTTGTCAAGGACATCGGAGTCAGCCAGGCTCCGATCCGCGAGGCGTTGCGCCGGCTCGAGGCTGAAGGTTTGGTCGAGTACGGGGCGAACTCGGGTCCTTCCATCGTGCAGCTGGACAAGACGCACTGGTTCAACCTGATGGAGATGAAGGCCGTCATGGAGGCCTACGCGACCCGGGCGGCGGCGCCGCTGCTCACCGCCGAAGAGATTGCGGCCCTGCGGGAAACCAACGGCCTCCTCATGGGCGCACTGGATGAGTTCGATTTTGAATCCTGGACCAGCCTGAACCGGCGCTTCCACGAGATGATCCATAACCGTTGCCCCAATGCCCTGCTGATCCAGGAACTGCAGCGGCTGTCCCAGTGGACAGACACGGTCAGCAGCCTTGTGTTCGCGCGCGAACGGGGCATCATCATTCAGACCCTTGGGCTTTCTGCGGGCAAGGAAACCATTGGCTTCCACACCCGGATTCTTGATGCCATCGAGAACGGAGAGGCCAACTCCAACCTTGAAGAGATCAGCCGCGAGCACACCCTGGTTCTGGTCCGCCGCGTGCAGGAGAAATTGAGTTCCCGGCCCGCAGCCTAAGTGCCGGAGGCATGCCCGGTAAATCAAAGAAAAAAGAGAGGTGGTAACGGCCGCAGAGCCAGTACCACCTCTCTTTCTGTTGCCATCTTTACGTCCTGAACCAAGTTGCAGTGCGCTGCATGAGTTCGGTCGAGGACAGCGATGCCACCGAGTGCAGTGATTCACTGACTTCCTGCTCGGTGGCCCATATCCGGTTCGAGCTGACACCCAGTGAGTAGACCGAACCAGTGACCTTCATCAACGCGTCAGGACGGACCAGCAGGACATGCCGGTGGCGCAGGACATGCTGCATGAGACCGGCGTACAGTTCCGGGTCGTACCCGGTGGAGGTAGATCCGGAGATCCCTAACTCTCCGGCAGGAGCCCGAAGCGAGTTGGTCAGTTCATCCAGAAGGTCAGGGGAAGCGTTGTTGCTCTCGTAGGAGCCTTCGCTGGATTCCATGTCCTCAGCCCGCTGGCGTTTGAGCGTGAGCTGCAGCTCCTTGGTAGGAGCTACCACGACAAAAAGTGTCTCTGGCCCGGCCAGGGGTCGTTCTGCCTCATCGCCGGTGATGTGGGACAGCTCAGAGAACCTGCCCCCGATATGAGGAGCTTCCACGATCAGCATTTCTTCGCCGCCGGGGTGTTCTGCGAACCACTTTCCCACCGCCGAACGGACCCAGGTGCCCATGGCGAGCCTGATCCCCGCATGGGTGATCCCGTCAACTTCGGGATAGAGCGCCGACGCCGTGGAATGGGAATCCCAGGACTCCCGTGAGACATCCCATTGCAGGACGGTACTGATTCGCCCGGTCGATTCCACAGCTGCTGCGAGTTCACGCACCAGCAGGCTTTTCCCGGTCCCGGGCAGCCCGACGATGACGACGCAGCGCAGCTCGTCCAGCTTGCCCCAAAGTTCTTCCAGGTACGGCGCCGGCGGCCTTTTCAGCGTCTGGCTCACCGGAACTGATCCACACTGATCATGTTTCCAACCACAACTTCAACTACCGTGGGCTTGCAGGACCGGAAGGCGTCTTCAAGTACCGGCCCCAGTTCCTGCGGGGATGCCGCCCGGCCATAGGAGGCACCAAACGAGGTGACGAACTGTTCAAAGTTCGGGTTGACGAGGTCCGTGGCGATAACCTTGCCGCCGTAGAGATCGCGCTGCATTTGTTGGACGTTGCCGTATTGGGAGTTGTTGAACAGGACCGTTACGAGGCCAATGTTGTGCTGGACTGCTGTCGCCAGTTCCGTAGCAGCGAACATGAATCCGCCGTCTCCGGTAACGGAAAGCACCCGCGTGTCCGGCTTTGCGACTTTCGCACCAAGCGCTGTCGGGAACCCGTATCCAAGTGTGCCCATGTACCCGGTGGAGATGAAGGTGCGGGGTTTGTAGACAGGGAGCAGGATGCGGCTTGCGAAACCAATTTGGGTCAGTTCGTCAACGAAGATCCCGTCCACGCCCAGGGCTTCGCGGATCACTGCGAGGTAAGCTGTCTGCTGGTCCAGGACCGCGCTGCGTTCCTTCCATTCCTTGTGCACCAGTGTCATTTGTTCGGTGATGTCGGCGTTCTGGACACCGCGTTTTTCCAGTCCCTCGATCAGGGCAGGCAGGTGCGATTCGAGGCGTCCGGTGATGGCGGCATCGGGTTGGCCGTAGCGGCCGTGGACCGTCTGGTCGACGTCGATGCGGATGAGTTTACGGTTGCCACGTCCCCAGCCCTGCAGAGCAGACCTGGCACTGCCTCCCAGAGCGATGACGACGTCGGTTTCGGCCCACAGCGGCTTGGCTTCGGGCAGGAAGCAGCTCAGCGGATGGCGGCTGTCAACAATGCCTCGTCCGGTGCGGTAACCGACCACGGGCGCCTGAAGGATTTCGGCGAGCCTGGTGACTTCGGCGGAAACATCCTGGGCGCCGTTGGCGACGAAGATCATGGGGTTCTTTGCGCTGGCCAGGATGCTCAGGGCCTTTTCGATGCCCTCTTCGTCGATGATGTCTTCGGCCGTGTCGGCCACCGGGACGTGGTCCGGGACAGGAGCGCGTTGTTCCAGAACGTCCATGGGGACTTCCAAGGCAGCGGGGCGGGGCCGTCCTGTGTTGAGGGCGCGGATAGCGTCGGCGATTTTGGTACCGGCTTCGGCAGGGTGGGTCACACGGTCGTAATGCTTGGTAAGTGAGCGCAGCAGTCCAGGCTGGTCCGGGACTTCGTGAAGGGTTCCCAGTTCACGGCCGATCAGCTTCTGGGGAATCTGGCCGGTGAGGAACAGCATTTTGGCGTTCAATCCGTAGGCGGTGGCCAGGGCGGCTCCTGCATTCAATGCGCCGGGGCCCGGAACGACGTTGCACACACTGGGCTTTCCGGTAGCCATAGTGTGACCCAGTGCCATGTAGGCGGCGCCTTGCTCGTGCCTGGTGTGGATGATGCGGATGTCATCCCCGGCGTCGTAGAACGCGTTGTACAACCAGTCGTTCTGGACGCCTGGCAGTCCGAAGACAGTGGTCAGACCGTTGGCCTTGAGACTGTTGACGACGGCTTCGCCGCCGGTGTTGTAAGTGGTCATGGAATTAGTTCTCTCCTGGTTATGAAAGTGGTATGCGTAGGAAGTCGCTGCCGACCCGGGTCCTGCCGGTGAATTCGCCGGCCGCCTCGGCGAGGATTTCGTCGTCGGACGCCGGGCCGAACGTGCCTACCGGGCTTAGCAGAAGCTCCCTGGACCCAGCCTCGGCTGCAACATGGGCGGCTCCCCGGGGGTCGCTGTGGACGCTGCGCATGCGGGGAAGCACGCGAGCAGCCCGTTCAGCGCTTAGATAATCAGTGGCGTTGGTCAGGTAGGTCGTCTCATGGATCAAAAGGTCCGCGCCCCGCGCCAGAGAGGTGATCGCTTCGCTGGGACGGGTATCCCCGGAGAAGCACACACTCAGGCCGCCCTGGTCGATCCGGTAGCCGAAGGCGTGTTCAACCGGCGGGTGATCCACCAACACTGCGGTGATTGTGGTGGAGCCGTCATCGATGGTTTCAGGGCCGGTTATTTCCTGCACACGGACAAATTCGCGCAGGTGGGGGCGGCCTTCATCATTCATTCGTGACCGGATATCGAAGTCGAAAGCCTCGTAATGCAGCGCGAACAGACGCGCCAGCGGCGGTGGACCGATGACGTGGACAGGGGCCTTCAGCTGGGACCATGCCAGATGCAACAGCATGGCCACGTCCGCGACGTGGTCAATGTGGTGATGCGAAATCAGGATCCTGCGGAGCCGCCCAAGATCCAAACCGGCGCTGACGAACTGACTGACTGTGCCGTTACCGCAGTCCACGAGGGTGACGTCCTCGTCGATCACCAGTGCATGGGAAACGGGACGCCGACCGGATTTAGGGGTTGGACCGCCCGCTGAGCCGAGCACAACAACTTCGTTGACCTGCGGCGTCAGCCCCGGGTCCTTTGATTCGCTCATGCGTGCCGCTTCCTTCGAGGGATCACTTTGAAAGCACGGGAACGCGCGCGGGGCTCACAGATGCGTCGGTGAGGTTCCTCTTATAGGTCTCCGGCAGCTTCAAGATCGCGATCATCCCGATAGCCCCGATCACGATCAGGTAGAACGCCGGCATGAGTTTCAGTCCTGTGGAAGCTACAAGGAACGCCGCGACATATGGGGCGGTGCCGCCGAACAGGGCGTAGGCGACGTTGTAGCCCAGGGACGCTCCGGAGTACCGGACCTCGGTCGGGAAGAGCTCGGTTTGGGCCACGACCACGGCTACGGAAATGGCTGTTCCCGGGACGATGGCCATGATCTGTCCGACGATGGCCCCGACGAGGCTGCCGGATCCGATGAGCAAAAAGGCCGGGACGGCCAGAACCATGAGTCCAAAGGTGCCGCCGATGAGGAGTGGCTTACGACCGATCCTGTCGCTGAGCATGGCGTAGAAGGGAATCAACGCCGCCGCCAGCAACAAAGTCACCGATGTGGACAGCAGAGCCGCGCTGGAACTCAGACCGATCGTTGAGATGAGGTAAGTGGAGGCATACGTCTTGGCCACGTAGGAGGCGACAGCTTCGACCATGACGATACAGATCAGGAGCAGCAGGGCTTTTTTGTGGTGACCGAGCAGCTGCCTGATCGGCACGGGCCGGTGTTCGGACTCCTCCTTGGCCACGGCTGCCTGGAACGCAGGGGTTTCTTCGACTTTGAATCGGAGATAGAGTCCGATGCCGGCAAGCGGGAGCGACAGCAGGAAGGGAATCCGCCAACCCCAGGCGATCAATGCCTCTTCACCAAGGACGGCCGTCAGGGCCGCTACAAGGGACGCCGCACAGACAAACGCAACGATTCCCACTGCCTGGATGCTGGAAGTCCACAGCGCACGCCGGCCTTCGGGAGCTGATTCGGCAAGGAACGCTGCTGCACCGGATGTCTCACCTCCGGCGGAGAGTCCTTGAAGAAGGCGAAGGGAGATCAGCAGAATGGGCGCGAGGACGCCAATGACCTCGTAGGTGGGCAGCAGGCCGATGGCTGTTGTGGCGGCGCCCATAAGCAAGATCGTGGTGGAAAGGATGGCCCGGCGGCCGAGTTTGTCTCCGAGATTGCCAAAGATCACAGCACCGACGGGGCGGGCCAGGAAGGCTACGCCAAATACCGCCAATGCCGACAGGATCGAGGTTGCCGGATCTGCGCTGGGGAAGAACAGTTTGCCCAGCACCGTCGCCAGGTATCCGTAAACGCCGAATTCGAACCATTCAACGGCGTGACCGAAGCATGCGGCGAGAACGATCCGCGGTTTGGGTCGGGGTAGGTTGTTGGTTTGGGTGGCCACGTGTGGCCTCCTTTCTGTGGTGCAACCCGGGGTCAGGAGCGTGTGACCTGCGGGGCTGTTGCGTGTGTGTGGTCACTTGCCTGGGAGGCGGTTCGGGGTCGGCCCAGGTGTTCTGCCAGTGTGAAGGCCGCTGTGAGGGCCGGGCCAAGGGAAGCTCCTGATCCTGCGTATCCGGGGCCCATTAATGCCGCTGCGCTCTCACCGACGGCGAAGAGTCCTTCGACCGGTACGCCGTCGTGATCCAGGACTCGTGAGAGGTGGTCCGTAGCAAGGCCGCCTTTGGTTCCGTTGGCACCAAGGACGACTGGGACAGCGAAGAATGGCGGCTGCGCGATAGGACCCAGGCAGGGGTTGGGCTTGTGTGTTTCGTCGCCGTTGAACCGGTCGTGGGGGCTGTTCCCCCGGCCGAACTGGATATCAGTGCCGGTTGCAGCCATCTGGTTGGTTTGGGTGACGGTTTGAATCAACGACGTTGCGTCGATACCGGCGCGGTCGGCCAGGGACTCAAGGTCCTCTTCCTGGATAAATTCGTTTGGAAGGCTGGCCGTGGGGGCCACTCCGGCAACCGTTCGGGTGCTGCGGAAGTCGGCGTCGAAGATCAGCCAAGCAGGTTGGTTAGGGAACCGGTGGCTGGCTGGATCAAACGCAAAGAACGCTTTGCCGAGGTCGTTGTAAGAACTTGCTTCATTGACGAACCTCTCCCCTGACGCGTTGACGAGGATGGATCCCGGGTAGGCGAGTTCCCGGACGACGTTGCGATGCAGGGGCGCATTGTCTATGGACTCGCCGCCGATGGATATCGCAGCGGTCCACCACGCTTCGCTCATCCCCCTCAGAGACCCGCCAAGGGAGGTGCCCAGCTTCAGACCATCCCCCAAGGATCCAGGTGCCGCGGTGGGGACGATGTCAACACGGGGCAGGAAGGCGGAGCGAAGGGTCGCATTCCTGGCGAAACCGCCGGCGGCCAATACTACGGTTCCTGCACTGATCTTGCCCTTGGCAGTGTCCAGAACAAACTGTTCGGATGCCCTTGTGATGGCCGTGACCCGCGCATTAATCTGCAGATCGACGCCGCGCCGCAGGGCCGCCTTCACCAGACCCGCAACAAGCCCGGAACCTTGTGTACGCACGTCGGCAGCGGAGCGCTCACGAAGGACAGACTCCTGGACCCCGGTACGTCCTTCAGGGCCGGTAATGGGTCCCCTTATCGGCGATGTCCGGGTGCGATCACGCCAGGGGCCAAGTTCCTCCGTGGAGACCGGCAACGGCTCGAGGGAACGACCGGAGGCGGCGCCCGTCCAGTCTGGGTGGTAGTCCGGACGGTCAATACTGACCACCGGCATGTCCAGTTCGTTCTCAAGGTAGTCAATGAAGCGTGGCGCGTTGGCAACGAAAGACTGCAGGGATGCCTCCGAGGTGGTTCGGAGGGTGGTGCGCCGCAAGTACTGCAGGGCATCGTCAGCGGAGTCTTCGACGCCGGCACGAGTCATGGCCGGAGACCCTGGAATCCACATCTGACCACCAGAGAGCGCTGTTGTCCCGCCAAGCAGACTCGTCGACTCCAGGACGGCGACGGACAAACCGTGGTCGGCCGCGGCGCATGCGGCAACGAGCGCAGCGCCGCCCGAACCGACCACGGCCACGTCGCAAAAGAATCTGCTCATCGCCTGTGTTGCCCCACTTTTGTTGCTTCGCTGGATTGTCTGCTGTCGGTGCTTGTTGCGGGTTTCATCGGCGGTGGTTCTTCCCTCCCGGGCTGCTTAGGGCAAACGGATTGTTCTCTGCGGCACCTACTGCGACGCGAATGATGCTATTGGAAATCCTATAGGAGATCCTTTAATAGTGAAATTGCTTTTGGGAAGATTTTCTGGACGGCGGGGTCCCAGGATTTGATGTGAACCGTACGCTGGTGGACTCAGCCGAGTCGTGGACCTCATGCCCAAAGGACCCGTCGGCCCTACAGCACCAGAATCTTCGAGAGGAAATCCCTGGCACGTTGCGTTGTGGAGTTCTGAAAAAACTCTTCAACGGGCAGGTCTTCAAGGATCCTGCCCTGGTCCATGAAAACCACCCGGTCCGCGGCCCTTTTGGCGAAGCCCATTTCGTGGGTGACACACAGCATTGTCATGCCCTCCTTTGCCAGACCAGTCATGACTGAGAGCACTTCGTTGACCATTTCCGGGTCCAGCGCGGATGTCGGCTCGTCGAAGAGCATGATCTCAGGGTCCATGGCCAGGGTGCGCGCGATGGCCACCCGCTGTTGTTGCCCACCAGAGAGGTTTTGCGGGTATTTGTCCCCGTGCGCTTCCAACCCGACACGGGCCAGTAGTTGTTTCGACCGTTCCATGGCTTTGGCCTTGCTTCGGCGAAGAACCTTGACCTGGGGCAATGCAACATTCTGCAGGGCCGTGAGATGCGGGAAGAGTTCGAAGTGTTGAAAGACCATGCCGACATTGAAGTGGAGTTTGCGTGGCACCTTTTTGCCCGGCTCCAGCTTGAACCCGGCGATGTCAATTCGTCCCGCGTTGATCGGTTCGAGTCCGTTGAGGGTCTTGATGAAAGTGCTCTTGCCGGAGCCGGATGGGCCGCAAATAATGACGACTTCCCCCTTCTCCACCTGCAGGGAACAATCTTTGAGAACCTCCACAGCCCCGTAGGATTTGGAGACGACCTGAACAGTGATCATGTGATGCGTCCTTTGCTTGCGTAACTGCTGTGGGCTCGACTTGGGGCGAAGCCGGCCGGCGTGTCAGTGGTGAAGTGCACGGAGGAACTCGATGAACCGTGGGTGCGTGGGGTTGTCGATGGTTTCTTTGGCTGGCCCATCCTCGGCAATTTGACCGCTTTCCATGAAAATGACGCGGCTGCCGACCTCCCGCGCGAAGGCAAGTTCGTGGGTGACGACCACCATGGTCATTCCCTCGGATGCGAGCTGCTTCATTTCCTCAAGTATGTCGACCCGCAACTCAGGGTCCAGAGCGGAGGTTGCTTCGTCAAAGAGCATGACGTCAGGCTGCATAGCAAGCGCACGGGCAATGGCAACGCGTTGCTTCTGACCTCCGGAGAGGGAACTGGGGAAGAAGTCTCTCTTCTGTTCCATGCCGACTTTGCGCAGCCCGGCAAGGGCAAGTTTCTCAGCTTCGACACGATCAATGTTCTTAGCCCTGAGCGGACCTATCATGGCGTTCTCAAGCACTGTCTTGTGGGGAAAGAGATTGAAACTCTGGAAAACCATACCCATGGACATCCGCCACTGTGCCATCGCCTGCATTTCTGCCCGGCGACCCCTGAAATCGAAGAAGTCGATCTCACTGTTGGTCCAGGTCTTGCCCTTGAAGGTGATGGATCCCGTGTCTGGGGGCGCAATGAGGTTCATGGACCGCAGCAGTGTGCTCTTGCCGCAGCCGCTGGGGCCGACAAGGACCACTACTTCGCCGGCGTAGACGTCCAGATTAATGCCTTTGAGTACATTGACCTCTTTGGCGGTGCCGGCGTTGTAGGTCTTGGACACTTTGCGAAGTGCAAGAATCGGTACGCGCTGTTCAGTTTCGTCGCGCTGGGGGTCCGCGTCAGGGAGATCTTCAATGTCTCCAACGGCTATATCCTCGTGCGTCATGAGTTCTTCGCCGTTTTCGACTAGCGGATCGTTCATGGCTTGTGGCCCTTTCATACTGTGAGGCCGCCATCAGCCGTGAAGGCAGCGCCGGTGACATACGACGAATCATCGCAGGCAAGGAAAGCAACGAGGTTAGCGATCTCCTCATAGCGCCCCTCCCTCTTAAAGGGAACAATTTCCCGCACTCTGGCCCGCCGCTTTTCCATCATTTCGTCGGAGGAAATGACCTTGCGGTCTGCCATGAAATTTTCCAGAATTCCTGGGCAAACTGCGTTGGCCCTGATGTTGGCATCGGCGAAGTCTCGGGCCGTCACTTTGGTCAGCTGGAGCAACGCTGCCTTGGAGACGCTGTACGCGGCTTCGTTGGTGGAGGCCTTGAACGCGGCGATGGAGGCTGTGTTGACGATGACGCCGCCTCCGGCTTCGATCATCGACGGGATGACGCGTGAAGTCATCATGAACGCTGAGCGGACATTGACTTTCATGGTCAGATCCCAAACGTCCAGCGGGGTGTTCACGACGTTGCCAGTTGGATTGATTCCGGCGTTATTGAACAGCACATCGATGCTCCCGAACGCCTCCAGGCCGGTCGCCACCACCCGGTTCACGACCTCTTCTTCCGAGACGTCGCCGGCCACAGTCACGACCTCCGTCCCGAACCCGGCACGGCACTTGGCCGCCAGAGTCTCGACTTTGTCCTGGTCCAGATCGATCAGGACCAGCGAGGCGCCTTCAGCTGCAAAGCGTCGGGTGCAGGCCTCCCCCAAGCCGCCGGCAGCTCCAGTGATGAGGACTACCTTTGATTGAAAACGCATGGGAGCCTTCCGGTTTGATGTGCACCATATGCCTGGCGTATAAGGGGTGCTGGCTTGAAGATCTGTTGCCCGACGGCCGTGGAAGGCCGCCGGGGAGCATGAGTGGGGGACCAGATCACGGAATCCGCAGCTTTCGCTCGACCCATGAACTGAAGATAGTCATGATGAAAACGACCACCACATACATGAGTCCCACAAGGGTGTAGTACTCGAAGTATTGGAAGGTCTTGGCAGCTGTGTGGCTTGCCCTGTACATGATGTCGGCAACGCCAATAACACCGATGATCGACGAATCCTTGAGGATGATCGTCCACTGACTGACCAACGAAGGGATGGCCACCCGGATGCCTTGCGGCAGGATGATGTCGGTGTAGGTGCGGGTGGCCGACATGCCCAAAACGGCCGCCGCTTCCCGCTGGCCGCTTCCAACGCTGGACAAGGCCGAGCGCAGGATCTCTGCGATATAGGCGCTGTTGAGAATGGTAAGACCGATAATTCCAGCCACGATGGGTGGGATCGGAATGCCGGTGACGGCAGGGAGTGCGAAGTAGATAAAGAGGATGTAAACAAAAGCCGAGAGCGACCGGAAGATCTGCGTCAATGCAAATGCGGTCTTTTCCAGCCACTTGAGGCCGCTCAGACGCATCAGGGTCAGGATGAGCCCACCGATGCAGGCAAGGCCGAAGGATGCGAAGGTCACCGCGAGTGTCACGTAGATGCCCTCGGAGATCGCACCGGTGGAACCCAGAACAGGACCCCACGTGGCCCAAAGCTTTTCGAACCAGTCGCTCATTTGATCCGTAGCCCCCTTTCGGCGAGGTTGAAGGCAAAGGACGCCGCGAAGGCCATCAGGATCAGGATTATTGCCAATCCTGCGTAGGCCTCGAACGGCAGGAACAGGCTTGTCGACATGTCCTGGGCTACGAAAACGGCTTCAGCGACTCCGATGACGGCAGCGTAGGTGGCCCCTTTGAGTTGCATGACGAAGACGTTCCCCAGCTGGGGTAAGGCAATCCGGATTGCTTGGGGAAACAGCACGGAACTGTAAGCCTGCCAGCGTGTCATTCCGAAGGATTTGGCCGCCAACGCCTGTCCCTTGTCGAGGGCAAGGAATGAGGATCGAAAGACCTCGGCCGTGACTCCGGACGTTGCAATGCCTAGCGCGACGATCACGGCAGCCACCGGCGGGATGTTGAAGCCGATGACCTGCGATACGCCGAAATAGACCCAGAGAAGGAGAACGTACAACGGGGCCCCGCGCACGAACTGGACGAGGATGTAGGAAATCGTTCTGAAAAAACCGTTTCCGCGGGACATCGAGGCTAAGCAGAGGCCGACGACGACTGTTAGCACAAAGCTTGCAAGGGCAATGTAAATGTCCACTGCTGCCCCGGCAAGGAAGAGATCATACCGGCTGAGGACTTCGCCCCAATTCATATCAGGCATTATTTCCTAAGTGGCTGTGGGGAGGCTATCCCGGTTAGACCTCAATGAGGGCGCCGCCGGGTCCGACGGTGACGACCGGGAGCTTGAATTCGGTCCGGAGCGCATCTCCGACCCATTTGTTCCACAGTGTCGCGATCGTGCCACGGCCAGCGTGGTGGCGAAGCCAGTTTGAAACCCAGACCTGCGACTTGAAGTCGCCCTGGGGCAGAAGGAAGGTGTTGACGTCTACGTACAGCGGATCGCCGGGCAACACCGTCAGGCCCGGGTTGTTGCGGAGCCCGTTCATGACATTGAAGATCGATGCCAACGTGATGTCCGCACGGCCCGAAGCAACCTCTGCGATAGCCACAGTTGCATCGGCCAAAGCAACGAACGTTGCCCTGGGGTATCGTTGGGCGCCGATAATGGCCTGCGAGGATCCCTGGATCACAGCGATCTTCACGGCTGGATCGTTCAGTTGGGCGTCCTTTTCAAGAGTGCTGCCAGGCCTACGAAGAGCGTAGATGGCTGCATAGTTCGCCGGGATATCCGCGAACATGCCCTCGTTTGCCCGAGTCGGCAGGTTCGTCACCGGTTCGAGCATTTCGACTTTGCCCGACACCAGCGCAGGGACCAGCTGAGCGAAGGGCATCTCGGTGAAGTTGATCTTAATGTCCTTGTCCAGGTCCGCCATCATCATCTTGATCATTTCAACGCTGAACCCGTCCGGCTCCCCTGCGGAGTTGCGGAACTGCATCAAGGGGGTGGAGAACTCCCAGCCCAGGTTGGCTTCCTTTGTACGACGCCACTTGTCCACCAAAGGTTCTTTGTCCGGCGCGCCGGCACCCCCAGAGCTCGCACCGCCGTCGGCGCCCGGAATGAGGCGGGTCAGGCCAAATACGGCAGCACCAGCGGCTGCGCCGGCAATGAGCCCGCGGCGTCCGGGGTGCTCAGTGGCCTTGGTTGCCTGGGCTTCCTGCGTGTCGTTCTCGGTCTTGTCGCTGATGGCCATCTCAAGTCCTTCCTTGTGGGGACGCGGCTCATTCGATCCACGTTGCTGTGATGTAAATCATGCTATCTCATATCGTATAGGAAAACCTACAGGTTCTTGATCGTATTTGAAGTTTCGCCAAATTTGTCTGGGCAGCGTTTGATTGCGGCTTTGACTAGGCCGGTTGTGCCGGCAATTCCCGGGTCATGAATACCCGTGCATGCGCGTCAGGCTGCCGAGTACCGTTCCTCGCTCTGGCAGGCAGTAGTGTTATCTCATCTGCCGTTGCCGTCGTACCACTCGACTTTCCTGGGGAAATCTATGAATGAGAACGCTCTGCATGGATTTGGGGCTCGGCACTGATCGTCATCGCTTTGACGGCTTGCGGAGGCAGCGGCACGTCGAGCGACGCCGTGTCCAAGCCTGCCAGCAAGACAGCCACGCCGACGCCGACTGCGGCGAAAAGGAATTGACACAATGACTGAAATTGCTTGGACCGAGGGAACTTGGACGACCGAACCTGCGAACGTGGAGTTTGCCGAAGACGGCATGCTGGTGACCGCCGTCGAGAAGAGTGACGCCTGGCGCGTCACTTCGTACGGATTCATTCACGACACCGAACACGCCCTCCTCGCCCCTTTCGGGCAGGACACTGCCATGGAGGTGTCTTTCCATCTCGATTTCTCGGCCCAGTTCGACCAGGCCGGGATCTTCGTCCGTGTCGATGACACGACATGGATCAAGACGGGCATCGAGTGGAGCGACGGCGAGGGAAGCCTCGGAGCGGTGGTGACGCGTGGTGTATCTGATTGGTCTTTGTCCCCGGTTCCCGGCTGGGATGGCCGGTACGTCACTGTCCGGGCCAGTAGGTCCGGCAACGCCCTGACCGTCCGGGCCCGAGTTGATGACGACCTATGGCAGCTGGTAAGGGTAGCGCCTCTTGACCCGGAAGCTGTCGTCACCGCAGGGCCCTACTGCTGCGCCCCTTCGCGCCCTAACCTCACCGTGCTCTTCACGTCCTGGCGAACGACAGCCCCGGACGACAGCTTGCACCCCGACGCTTAGGTGCCCATCGAAGGCCGCGCTCCCCCGCCTGCCCTAACTGTCCTGCAGTCTCCCAGCACGGATATCCTCCTCATCCGTGCAAGAAGTCTTGACGGGGTGGGCGAGCCTCGTCTTCGAGATAGAGCCGCACGACCGGACCCGCCGCCGTCGACGATTGGGGCGGCAACGTCACATCAAGCGACTCAGCGGAACGCTGCCAAGCAACGTCGTCGGCAGAACCGAGGACTCGAACCTCCCGGATTCCTCGGGTAAGGAGCCCGGCGCCGCTTCCAAACGATCGGATTCTGGCCTTTCCATCCTGCGGATGTGCAAGCAATGTCGCATAAACGTAGTCGCCGGTGACATCGTTCCGAGTCGTGAAACGAACATCGGCGCCGGTGTAATCAGGCGAGGAAGTGTCGACGAACGAGCCGGCCGTGACCACCGTTGGACCTTCCCCGGGAATGATCCACGGTCGACTGCCGTAGATCGCTTCCCCGTTTCGGGTCAGCCACTCCCCGATGGCTTTGAGGAGCTGTCGTTCCCTTTCCGGGATGGTGCCGTCGGGCTTCGGTCCGACGTTCAGGAGGAGAACGCCGTTTTTTGAGACGGTGTCAACCAGTTCGGCAATTAGCTCGTCGGCGCCTTTGTACACGTGTCCTTCGACCCAGCTCCACGATGTTCGCGACACCGACGTGTCATTCTGCCAAATGTCGTCGCGAATGCCGCCCATCGTCCCGCGTTCGATGTCGTAGACAGCGCTCCCGGGCGCGAATGAATTCCACTTGAAGTTGATGACGACCTCACGGCCCCACTCGGCGGCGCGGTTGTAGTAGTACGCAGCGAAGCGACGCAGATACGGCTCGAACGCAGCCGACTCGATCCACCAATCGAAGTAGAAGATCTGCGGCCGGTATTTGTCGACGATCTCGACACACCTCAGAAGCCAGTCCTCGAGAAAGCGCTCATTCGGAGCGATCTCCTCACGCTGGGCCGGTCCATAGAAGTCCGCGTAAGCGGGATCGCGAACGTCGGAGTCGAACCGGGCACCTCCGTTCATGAAGAACCAATGCTCTGCGCGATGACTCGACGCGCCGAGAACCATCCAGGCACGATCCACTGCGTCGCCGAGCTGCCGGAACACGTCCTGGCGCGGGCCCATCTGCGTCACGCTCCACCGCGAACGGCCGGTGTCGTACAGGGCGAAACCGTCGTGGTGCTCGGCCACCGGCACCACGAACTGCGCCCCGGCCTCCTTGAACAGCGCGGTCCAGTCGTCGGGCTGGAACTTGTCCATGGTGAAACTTGGGATGAAGTCCTTGTACCCGAATGTGCGCTGCGCTCCGTATGTGGCGATGTGATGCTCGAATGACTTCGTACCCTGCAGGTACACGGAGCGGGAGTACCACTCGTTCTCAAACGCAGGGACGGAGAACACTCCCCAATGGAGGAAGATCCCAAACTTGCCGTCGCGATACCACAGCGGTGCCCGGTACCTCTGTAGCGACTCCCAGGTCGAGTCGTAGGGCCCGGCATCGATGACCTGCTTCACGCCCGCCAACGCCGCGGTGTTATCAGAAACATCGACCGGAACGGGGAGGTCGTCAGGGTTGATCAAGGGCAACGTCATTGTGGATCCTTCTCACGAGCGTCATCGAATCGAGGTTTTTGGGCCAAGCCGACCTGTTGGAAGGTTGACAGCATTGGGCGTTCTGCAGGACAGTGTACCTCAACTTGGAGCGCTCCAAGGATATGACTGTTCAAAGGAGAATGGAATGGAAATCCCATGCTGAAAAGTCCGAAACGTCCCCGAGCCATGCTTTCCCTCCTCGCCGCCGTACTCCTCACGGTGGCGGCACAAAGCAACGCCGGGGTGGCAAACGCTGCAGGATCAGACCACTTCGTTGATTGCTCGGCCAGCACGAATGGCCTGGGGACTCAGGCGAGTCCGTGGAATTCGCTGGCACCGGTGAACTCCCTGCAGTTCGGCCCTGGCGAACGAGTCCTGTTCAAGGCGGGAACGACCTGCGTTGGTCAGCTGACACCGTCCGGGTCGGGAGCGGCAGGCAGCCCCGCCGTCATCACAAGCTATGGATCTGGTGCCAGCCCGACCATCGATGGCAACGGCGTGGTGGGTGCGGTGATCMAGCTCCTCAACGTCCAGCAGTGGCAACTCTCGGGTCTCGAGGTCCGTAACGCCGCGGCGTCCCCCGCGTTCAGGAGCGGAGTGCTGGTCGAGAACTCGTCGGGGACGACGCTCTCGGGCATTTCCATTACCAACATGACGGTTCGCAATATCTCCGGATGGTCAGGCGGCTGGTACTCGTCGAACGCGGGAATCGGCGTCCAGACCGACCAGACGGCGTCCGTCTCCACCTGGAACGACATCACGATCGCCAACAACACCTTCGACCACGTCGACCGCATCGCCATTGCTGTCACACCAGACGGCAACGCTCGTGGTACGGGCCAGACGACGAACGTTCGCATCCTGAACAACAACATCCGGTACTCCGGCGGCGACGACATCCTGGTCGTCAACGGCGCTGGAGCGCTGATTGACGGGAATGATGCGGCATACGGCGGGGTCAAAGCGACGACCGGCTGCCCGCCCTCCGGGAACATCTGCAATACGGCCGCAGCTTCAATCTGGGTGGCCGGCAGCAGCGACACGACGATCCAGAACAACACAGTGGCGTGCACGATCAACCAGCAGGACGGCATGGCGTTCGACGTCGACTGGGGCAACCACAATACGACGATCCAGTACAACTACTCGCGCAATAACTCCGGTGGCTTTCTCTTGATGATGCAGCAGATCGGGAGCGAACCCCCAAGCGACGGAACGGTCGTCCGCTACAACGTGAGCGAAGACGATACGAACACGGCCGGTTGCCCGATTACCAGCAACTTCAACCGAGCTCACAACGTGTTTGACTTTCCCGGGGCCATCCCCAACCAGAGCGGCTCAGCCGCGCCCCTTCCGGACATCTACAACAACACGATCTATATCTCATCCGGACGGGCGACATCGGTGATCGGAACGCGAACCGGCAATACGCAGTCAGGTTCCTACAAGCTCCGAAACAACCTGGTGCTGAACTTCGGATCCAAGGGCTACCTGCAGACGACGGGTTCCGTCTTCGCCAACAACCTGCTGTATGGGCCGCGCAATAACAATGAGCCGACGACGGGGACCATCTATCTGTCGCCACAGTTGGTCGGTCCGCTGCAATCCGCGACGCAGGCATCGGGCGGCGCGGCGGCCTATCAGCCGCGCGAGTCCTCGCCCGCCTTGGGCGCTGGCGTCCCCATCGCCTCGAACGGCGGCCGGGATTTCGTCGGCAACCCGGTTGCGGCTGTACCCAGTATCGGTGCCTATGAGACAGCCAGCACGAATCTTGTTCCAAATGGCAGCTTTGATTCGGGAGCCCTCACGCCCTGGACGCTGAGTGGGTCAGGATCGTCAGTGACGACAAGTACGTGGTCGAACGGCCCCTCTGCCCTGCAGACCGGCAATGCGAACAGCGGAGCCGAAAACACTGTCAGCGGGCTCACTCCCTCGACCACGTACCTCCTCTCGGCATGGGTCAAGGTGGGTGTCGTCGGCGAGCAGCTCGCGATAGGAGTCAAGAACTACGGCGGAACGGAGACCTTCAGCAAATCGACCGACACGGCCTGGGCGCTCAATACGGTGGCATTCACGACCGGATCCACCAACACGACCGCGACGATCTACTGCTACAAGAACGCCGGGACCGGCCCGGGCTTCTGTGACGACTTCAGCATCGTCAAGCTCACCAACCCAGGAAGCCTGGTGTCTAACGGAGGGTTCGAGACCGGCTCTCCATCACCCTGGACGCCGTCGTCGTCAGTCCCCGTCAGCCTCAACGCTGGTGCCGCCCACAGCGGGTCGTTCGGGCTCGCGACGGGACCGGCGAACAGTGGGGTTCAGCAAACGATCAACGGGCTCCGGCCCGGCACGACGTACGTTCTCACGGGGTGGCTGCATGCGGTGGCGGGCGAGGAGATTGCTCTCGGCGTCAAGTCATTCGGCGCTGCCGAGTCATTCCACGCGGTGGCCGGGGCGACATACGCTCCCGCGGCAGTGGTGTTCACCACGGGCACTGCCAGCACGCAAGCAACCGTCTATTGCTACAAGAACGCGGGATCGRCGGCCGGGGCATGCGATGACCTCGCGCTGAAAGAGGTGGGCTAGTCACCAACTCAATCTGTGGCTGTGTCGGCAAATCGCCGACACAGCCACATCGCGCTACTGTCTTTCGTACGCTACTGTCTTTGTTACGCTCCAAATCGGCCGCCGGCCGATGGATCTTCAGGCGCGGCGAGTTAATTATCGAAGGACGGGAATGGGCCGGCAAGTAACACTGGAAGACGTCGCCGCCGAGGCGCACGTCTCGAAGAGCAGCGTTTCGAACGTGATCCGAAACCATCCGAATGTTAGGGAATCGATGCGCCAGCGCGTCAACGCGGCCATCGAAAAACTCGGCTACCGCCCCCAGGCCATTGGCCAGAATCTCGTCTCAGGGCGGACGGGTCTCGTGAGTCTTGCGATCCCCAATTTTGCGCAGCCCTACTTCGCCGAGTTGGCGCGGGCCGCGGTTGCCGCAGCCGACGATGCCGGGATGCGCCTGATCGTTCAGCAGACCGATAATCTCCTGGAGCGTGAACGAGAAGCTGCGGACTCGTGGAATCTGGGCTCCGCGGATGGTCTCATCTTCAGCCCATCGGTGATCGAGGACGAAGAGATCGAACTGAGGCGTGGCCGGGCACCGCTCGTGCTGTTGGGTGAGCGATCGAAGTTGTCGTCCGTTGATCGCGTCGGCATTGACTCGGTGGCGATTTCACACACTGCCACCAAGCACCTGTTGGATCAGGGCCGGTCGCGACTGGTGATGATCGGGGACAAGACGTTCGGTGACCCATTCGTGGTGTCGGAGCGTGAAGCCGGTTTTCACCTGGCGCTGGAGGAGGCCGGTCTGCGCGAAGCCGGGCCCGTCACGGCCGTTCGGGATTGGACTCGCGACGACGGAGCCCGCTCAATCGAAGAGCTCGTCGACGCCGGCGTCGAGTTTGACGGGGTTTTCTGCGCGAACGACCTGCTCGCACTGGGCGCGATGTCGGCGCTTCGGCGACGCGGCCTGAAGGTCCCGGAGGACGTCGCGGTGATCGGAATCGACGACATCGAAGACGGCCGGTTTGCTTCACCGACGCTTTCCACGATGTTCATCGACAAAGAGTGGATGGCGCGTGAGGCGATCCGGCTGCTAGCCAAGCAACTCACCGACCCGGACTCGGTCCCCGAACAACTCAGCGTTCCGTTCCACCTCGTCGCGCGCGAATCAACCGCTTAGCCCGCTGACCCCGGGGAAACCACATCAGTTGTCGCCGGCACCTGCGCAGCGACTGCCCCCTGCCCTGCCCAGCAGAACCGCAGAGCCTCCATCACCGGCTCCCCGAAGGGCGGACGCTGCGGCGCCCGCGGGTGCACGGCCCTCAGCCTCCGGTGCTATCCGCACGGCCTTCCGTCCATGGTCCCGATGCAGCCGGTCCTCGCACACAAACTCCTCCGGAACCTGCTTCTCGCTGCCAGATTGAAGCGGGCGTAGCGGGTCGATATCGCCTTCGTGACGTCACTGCGTTCGCTTTTTGAAAGCTCCCCGGTGGAGCGTGCCGTAGCGGCGCGCGCCAGACGGCGCCCGCCGCTACGGGACATTCACAGAGGATTCCTCGAACACCGCTCCCGGGCATCTCTGAGAAGTCGAAAGCGCTGACTTGACAAATCCATGGTGCGAGATCATTCTGTAGATGCGCCCATTTGGAGCGTTACAAATTCTCAATGGAGAGGACACCATGAATCACAGCACCCGACCTGTTCGCAGGGATGTTGCTCCTTCAGACAGCACTAGAGGCCGTCGCGGACGCCTGGTCGTGGGAGCTGTTCTCGCCCTGTCCGCGCTCCTGATGACGGGTTGCTCGTCGACTGGCGCAAGCGGAACCGGCGACAAGACTGTCCTGAAGGTGTATGGCTGGAAAGGCGGCGACGCCGAGCCGGCGAACGTGAAAGAAATCAACGCCGCCTTCGAGAAGGCGAATCCTGATATTTCGCTCAAGTACGAATTCATCCCGTCAGCTGCATATCCCCAGCGTGTGCAGTCCGAACTTCTCGCCGGAAACACCGCCGACGTCATCATGACCGACTCGGCCAAGGTTCAGGACTGGGGATCCTCGGGATACCTCGAGGATCTGTCGTCGCAGCCCTGGGTGGGCGGGGTGCGCAAGGAGATCAAGCCGTTCGTTGAGAACGAGGGTAAGACCTATGCGATGCCGATGGAGGTTATTGGCATTTCGCTGTTCGCCAACAACGCCCTGCTGCAGAAGGCAGGAATCACGTCGACGCCCGCGACGTGGCCCGAGTTCGAGGCGGCCCTTCAGAAGGCGAAGGACGCCGGCATCACTCCAATTTCTTTGCCCAACAAGGGCGGGTGGACGGGAGACGCGGCGATCAACGCCATTGCTGCCACGCTCGTGTACAAAGACAACCCGACGTTCGACGCGGACTTCGTGCAAGGAAAGGCGTCTTTCTCTACGTGGAAGTCGTCGCTGCAGCAACTGATGGATCTGCAGTCGAAGGGGTTTGTTGATTTCAAGAGCGAGCTTGGCGTTGATGAGTGGAGCACTGGGATCTCTGACTTCCAGGCGGGCAAGAGCGCATTCTATGTGCAGGGCGCGTGGAACCAGTCAGCGTTCACGAAGGCCGGGCTGGATGACTCGTTGATCCCGTGGCCGGCGACCAGCAAGGCCGATTCGAACGCGAACCTGTTTGTCGGGACGATGTTCAGCGTCAATGCCAAGTCGAAGGTCAAGTCGGCGGCAGAGAAGTATGTCGAGTTCTGGTCTGAGAGCAAGAACGCCTCTCCTTATCTGGAGGCCGAGAATGCAGTGTCGCCGTTCACCAACGGCGAGAACCCGTCCGGAGCCGCGACAAAGGCCTTCGTTGCGGCGGTGAACGAGGGAAGGTACCGCATCCTTCCTTCCAACACGTGGGCGGATGCCGCGGGCGAGAAGACATTGCAGGAGCAGATCCAGGCCCTCTGGCTTGGTCAGCAGAGCATCGATCAGACGGTCAAGAACCTCGACGAGAAGCTCAAGCCCAAGAAGTAGGCAACGGCGGCAGGGGCCGTGTGGCATCCAGCTCGGCCCCTGCCGTTCAGTTCAATTGAAGGAATTTCGATGATCCACCGCAGACCGCTCGTAGCCGTCGCTTTCATGGCCCCCGCCCTGGCGTTGTACTTCGCCATTATTGTGTACCCGCTGGTGCAGGGGCTCGTGTTGAGCGTCACGGACAGCAAGATTGGCAATGCCGGCGACTTCGTCGGAGCGGCGAATTACGCCGCCATGGCAAAGGACGGCGACGTCATACGAGCACTGGGCGTCACGGTGGCGTATGCGGTCGTGGTGGTCATCGCACAGAATGCGATCGGTCTGGTCCTGGCCAGGGCTCTGTTCATGCGCCCGCGCGTCCGCCAGCTGGGCAGCACAATCATTCTCGTTCCCACTCTCATGTCAGCCGTGATGGCCGCGTTCGTCTGGAACTCGCTTCTGGCACCAGACGGAGCTGTCAACTCCCTCCTTAAATCGCTGGGTTTGAACACGCTCACACATGTGTGGCTCGGCGATCCGTCAACGGCACTCTGGGCGATCGCGCTGGTCAACATTTGGATGTTTTCGGGCTATTCAGCTGCCATCTTTTTAGCCGGGTACATGAACCTCCCGGCCGAACTCCTCGACGCATCGAGCGTGGATGGAGCGACAGGCTGGCGCAGATTTGTCTCGGTCGAGTGGCCGCTTCTCGCCCCGGCCACGACCGTAAGCGTCACCCTTTCCCTTCTGGGGTCGCTCAAAGTTTTCGAACTCCCCTTCGTGATGACGAACGGTGGGCCAGCCGGTTCAACCACGACCCTGACCATGCTGATCTTCCAAAAGATCTTCGGAGGACAGGGAAGTTTCGCCTATGGCACGACCATTGCCGTCCTGCTTCTGGTTGTCGTCGTGCTGTTTGCCGGAGCCACCCAATCCCTTCTTCGACGTCGCGAGGAGCGAATCTAACATGGAGAACACAACGATCACCGCAGCTCCAACACCCCCGACAGCATTCCGAGGGGAACGTCGAGCGGAACGTCGAGCCGGGGCACGACGTCGGCGCGGGCCCCTATCGCTGGTCGGCGACGTGATCCTGGCCATGTCCGTCATCCTGATCTTCGTCCCGTTCGCCTACACAGTCGTGACATCCTTGCGCCCGCCTTCCGACGTGATCAACGGTCCGCTGGGCTGGCCGACGAGCCTGACGATCGATAACATCACGAACGCCTATTCGAAGATGAACTACACCCAGGGGGTGCTCAGTTCGACCATTGTCTTGGCGGGCGCGTTGATCTTGACCATCATCGTCGGAGCGCTTGCCGCGTACCCGCTTGCACGTATCACCCGTTCGTGGACGACGTGGGTGTACCGCCTCTTCCTTGCGGGCTCGACGGTCCCGATCTTTGTACTAATCGCACCGCTATACCTCTTGCTTCGAGACGTTGGCCTTCTGAACAGCTACGCGGGAATCATTCTCGCCTACACCGCCATCAACCTTCCGGTCGCGATCTTCTTCTACACGTCGTTCTTCCGACAGATTCCGATCGAGCTGGAGGAAGCGGCCGCGATCGATGGATCGGGACCGGTGCGCACGTTCTTCGTTGTGCTGTTCCCTCTCCTCCGACCCGTCACTGCGACCCTTGCCACGTTCCTGACTCTCAGTGTCTGGAATGACCTGCTCATTCCGCTGGTCTTCGTGCAGGATCCATCGTTGAAAACGGTGATGGTGAATGCCTACTCCCTTGTTGGCAGCTACACCCTGGACCCGAGTTTGCTCTTCCCCGCCGCGTTGCTCGGCGTCGCGCCCCTACTCATCGTGTTTGCCTTCTTGCAACGGCAAATCGTAAGCGGACTCACGATGGGTGCCGTGAAGTCCTGACAATGGCGAACAACAACTTACAACAGGCAACCGCTCTCCAAACAACGAACCCACGCCACGCCACGATCGAACGGTCCGAATTGCGCATCCGAGACCCGTACATCGTGGAGTACGAGGACCGCTACCTGCTCTTCGGGACGACGGATCCGAGCCCCTGGCACGGGCCGGGGGCCGGGTTCGACCGTTACGAGAGCGATGACCTCGAGCAGTGGAGTGGACCCTTCCCTGCCTTTCGTCCGGGTCCTGGATTCTGGGGCGAGACCCAATTTTGGGCGCCAGAAGTGCATTACTACAACGGCACATGGTGGATGTTTGCGACCTTCGCCGACCGCGCGGGCCGCCGCGGCACCCAGGTGCTGGCAGCAGCAGCCCCAGATGGGCTGTTCCAACCATGGAGTGACGGACCTGT
Source organism: Paenarthrobacter sp. RAF54_2 (assembly GCF_052113945.1). NCBI lineage: Bacteria > Bacillati > Actinomycetota > Actinomycetes > Micrococcales > Micrococcaceae > Paenarthrobacter > Paenarthrobacter sp. RAF54_2. The sequence continues at coordinate 198,306 of NZ_JBFRDV010000003.1, read as the reverse complement.
CACACCGAGTGGATGGATGTGTCTTGATGGCACCCTGTACCAGGATCGCTCCGGTGCGCCATGGCTGGTCTTCTGTCATGAATGGCTTCAGGCAGGGGATGGCGCAATTTATGCGCAGCGTCTCAGTGACGACTTGCGAACCTCGAGAGGGGATCCGATTCTCCTGTTCACGGCCTCCGAGGCGCCCTGGACACGACCCTTTCGCAATGAGGAAACGGGTTACGACGACATCGCGTTCATCACTGATGGTCCCTTCGTGATCCACGATGACGCGGGGCTTGCACTCCTCTGGTCCAGCGGCGGCGAAGGAGGCTATTCAGTCGGAGTGGCCCGCAGCTCCACCGGACTCATCACCGGACCTTGGGTGCACGAATCGCAACCCCTCGTTGGATCTGATGGCGGACACGCAATGCTGCTCACAACACGAAATAGCCGCTTTCTGGTGTTTCACCAGCCCAATGAACTGACCTTTGAGAGGCTTACGATCCGATGCGTGGCCGAAACCAACGGGATCTACCGGGTCCCAGCTCCAAATGACGACTATTCCAACTAAACAAAACAATCGCCTCAGTGGCTTAGCCGGGCGACCTTTCCTTAGTGTCCTTTTTTGAACTGATCGGGAGATCTTGTGAATCAGAGAATTTCCGTTGGCTTCGTAGGACCTCGTGATGCTGAACTACTTGAGGGTCCCGCGCTGTCCAGAGCACAGGTGAATCGCGAATATTTGATGAGTCTCACCGCTGAGAACTTACTTCGCCCCTATCGCATGGAGGCGGGGTTGTGGCGATACTCCGGCTCTGTAGGGACAACTGTCGGAGAAACTGCAGCCGACGGCCCCGAAAACTGGCACTGGGGATGGGAATCGCCCACGAGTGACCTTCGCGGACATATCCTCGGTCACTGGTTGTCGGCCGCAGCCTACCTGTCAACACACGACGAGGAAGTACGAGCGCGAGCCAACCACATTGTCAAAGAGCTGGTCAGATGCCAGGAGGCGAATGGCGGTCAGTGGGTGGCTGGGATTCCGCGCGGATATATGGACCGGGTTGTGCAGGGTCAGGAGGTGTGGGCACCCCAATATACGGTTCACAAGATCCTCATGGGGCTGTGGGACATGTACGCGATCGGAGGCAGCGCCGCAGCGCTGAAGCTGCTCACGAACTTCGCTGATTGGTTCGTGCAGTGGACGGATCATTTGAGCCGCGGGCAGCTTGACGATGTTCTGGATGTGGAGACCGGGGGGATGCTGGAGATTTGGGCGAATCTCTACGGCGAAACGGGCGAGAATAAATACTCAGTGTTGATGAGCCGCTACGACCGCCCACGCTTCTTCGATCGTCTGCTCAGCGGTGAGGACGTGTTGACCAACAGGCACGCCAATACGCAAATCCCTGAAATACTGGGCGCTGCCCGAGCGTGGGAGGTTACGGGAGACCGGCGCTGGCGTGACATCGTCGAAGCGTTTTGGTTTCAGGCCGTTACTTCCCGTGGCACTTACTGTACGGGTGGGTCTACATCGGGAGAGGTCTGGCAACCTTCGAAAATTGTACTTTCGCGTTTGCACCGCGTGCAGGAGCATTGCACTGTTTACAACATGATGCGTTTGGCGCAAACCTTGTATAGCTGGACGGGCGAAAAGAGCTATGCGGACTACTGGGAACGGAACCTCGTAAACGGAATTTTTGCGCAGCAAAATCAGAGGACAGGCATGGTGACCTACTTTCTTCCCCTCGCGCCTGGCAGTGAGAAACAATGGGGTTCGCGCACCAACGACTTCTGGTGCTGCCACGGCACCCTCCTGCAAGCGCACTCTCACCACGCGACGGCTGCCGTGCAGCGGGACGAGGATGGTCTCCGCATCAGCCAATACATACCCTCGGACACACGTTGGGACGATGTCGCCGACACAAGCGTCGCCATTCGGATTCAGCAGGATCCTCTCGACGGTGTGGTGTTCGGACAAACTGAAACCCTGGACGGTCTAAACGCTATCCAACGTCTGGAGCCGGATCTGCCGACCGAACGCCCCGACCGAATGGTCTTCGATATCAAGGTGCGTCCAGACCAAACGACGCGATTCACCTTGCGACTACGAATACCAGATTGGGTCCGTGCCCCACTTCGCGTGTATTGCAACGGGAATGAGCTTGCTTACGTCGAGGAAGAAGGGTGGGTTCTCGTCGATCGCGACTGGTCGGCGGGAGATCTCCTACGCGTCGAATTCCCGACCCGGGTTCGCGCCATCCCGGCTCCCGAGAACCCTGGCGTACTGTCCTTCGAAGACGGACCCTATGTTCTCGCTGGATTGACCTCACGGCGCGTGCCAGTCGAACGCGCACATGGCGGGGACGCCACCACTATTCTCGCGCCGGATGAGACCAGGACGCATCACTGGTGGAATGCAGGCACGTACCGCACCATCCGCACCCCTGACATACAATTCGTACCCCTTTCCGACCTAACTGAAGGCGACTACACCGTCTACTTTCCCGTGGAGTCCGGCGATGACAGAAGTACAAGGAGCTTCAATGAGTAAAAGCACCCCGATCCGGGTCACAGTTTGGAACGAAAACCGGCATGAGCAGGAACACGAGCAGGTGGCAAAACTCTACCCCCGCGGCATTCACGGCGCAGTGAAGGAGGGTATCGAGGAGAACCTGGGTGCCGCCGTCGTCGTCCGCACCGCCACCCTGGACGAGCCGGAGCACGGCCTTACCGAAGAGGTCCTGGCCACCACGGACGTCCTGACCTGGTGGGGGCACATGTCCCACGCCGATGTCGATGACGAGATCGTGGAGCGGGTGCACCGCCACGTGCTCTCGGGAATGGGGCTGATCGTGCTCCACTCAGGCCACTGGTCCAAGATCTTCACCAAGCTCATGGGCACCACGTGCACCCTGCGCTGGCGGAGCGAGCAGGACCGCGAGCTGGTGTGGACCGTGGACCCCACCCACCCCATCGCCAAGGGCGTTCCGCACCCCATCATCATTGATGAGCAGGAAATGTACGGCGAATTCTTCGACATCCCTGGGCCGGAGGAACTGGTCTTCATCAGTTCGTTCAGCGGCGGCGAAGTCTTCCGCTCCGGCTGCACTTTCCGACGCGGCCACGGCAAGATCTTCTACTTCAGCCCCGGCGATCAGGACTTCCCGGTGTATCACCACAAGGACATCCGCCGGGTCATCTCCAACGCCGTCCAGTGGGCATTCACCGACCGGTCGCGCCGGGAACTTCCGGAACTGCTGCAATATGACACCGATGAGTTCTACAAGGGCGCCGACTACAAGGGCGCCACCGCGATCTACGAGGAAACCACGGCATGAGCCGCCCGTTCGCGACAATTGAGGACGATCGGGGTCCGCTAAAAGTGCTGCTGGTCGGCGCCGGAGCCATGGGCCACACCTGGCTGGGGGCGGTGGAGGCCTCGCCGCTCGTGGAGCTCAGCGGCATCGTTGACCTTAACCTGGACGCCGCGCGTGCCAGCGCCGCCTCGATCGGCAAACCTGACCTTCCAGTGGGGAGGGGAACAGCGCAACTGGCGTCCGACGTCGGCGCCCAGGCGGTCATCAACGTCACCGTTCCGGCCGCCCACCACCCCGTATCCGCCGAGGCGCTCTTCGCCGGGCTTCCCGTGCTGGGCGAAAAGCCGGTTGCGTCCACCGTGGCTCAGGGCCTGAGCCTGGTCGCTGCCGCCGAGCTCACCGGCCAGTTGTTCATGGTCAGCCAGTCCCGCCGCTACAACCGCGACCTGTTCGCCGGCAAGGCTCTCGCCGGCGGGCTCGGCCGGCTGGGCACGCTGTCCGCCGATTTCTTCAAGGCACCGCATTTCGGCGGATACCGCGACCAGATGGAGCACCCGCTACTGCTGGACATGGCCATCCACCAGTTCGACATGGCGCGCTTCCTCCTGGACGCGGACCCCGTCTCCGTATTCTGCGAGGAATACAACCCTGCTTGGAGCTGGTATCGAGGGGACGCGGCAGCCGTAGCGTCCTTCGAAATGTCCGGCGGCGAGCGGTTCGTGTTCAACGGAAGCTGGTGCAGCCCCGGGCAGGAAACCTCCTGGAACGCAGCCTGGCGGCTCGGCGGCGAAAACGGGACTGTCGTGTGGGACGGTGATAATCCCCCGACCGTGACCCCATCCTCCCCCGCAGACGCCGCTGCTGACATTGCTGTAGAGGATACTGTTCAGGTGCATGCCCCCGTTCACCCGGGCCCGAGAGTGGTGGAGGAGCCGGGCCCGGACGTCCACGGATCCTTGCACGAGTTCGTTTCAGCGCTCCGAACAGGAACTCCGCCCATGGGTCAGGTTCACGCGAACATCCTCAGCCTGGCCATGGTGGAAGCAGCCATCGAAAGCGCAGCCACCGGCTGGCGGGTGCAGATCGACGCACTACTGGAACGTTCCTATGAAGAGGCTGTCCGGGACGAGAAGCGGCAGGACGTGGCCGCCGTCCTCCACTCCTGGTCCATCGATGGTGCCTTCTCCGCCGCAGCCGCCCTCGGACCTGCTCCTGGTACGGAAATGCCAAGCCAGATCCAGCCAGCCCCTCCAGAAAACAACAGAATCGGACGCGATGCCACTTTTTGACCTCCCGTTGGCCCAGCTCCGCAGCTATACCTCCGATGTGACGATGCCGGAAGACCTTCGCGAATTCTGGGATGCCACGATCGGGGATGCCAGAGCCTACCCCCTGAACGCCCGGTTTGAGCCCGTCGAGAACTACCTTTCTGTGATCGACACCTTTGACGTGACCTTCGCAGGGTACGGTGGGGAACCCATCAAGGGATGGCTGCACCTCCCTGCCACCAGGGACTCAGGTTCCAGGCTGCCTGTGGTGGTCCACTACGTCGGCTACTCCGGTGGGCGGGGACTGGCGAACCAGGAAACAGGGTGGGCGCAGGCGGGGTACGCGCATTTCATCATGGACACCCGTGGCCAGGGTTACGGTTTTGCTGTGGGTGAGACTGCTGATCCCCATCCGTCGGCTGGCGGCGTGGGTTATGCCGGCTTCATGACCCGGGGCGTCGGCAGCCGCGAAGACTACTACTACCGGCGGGTGTACACGGATGCCTTCCGGGCAGTGGAGGCAGCACAATCCCACCCTGAGGTGGATGCGGCACGAGTCGTCCTCGCCGGCGGAAGTCAGGGCGGCGGCATTGTGGTAGCTGTCTCCGGGCTGGTGGCCGGTCGGCTCGACGGCGTCGTGGCAGCTTTGCCCGACGTCCCGTTCCTGCAGGATTTTCCGCGCGCTATCGACATCGCCCCGCGTGGCCCGTACCCGGAAATCGCCGCCTTCCTTGCCCGTCATCGGGACCGGTATGAGCAAGTACTTGACGTCCTGCGCTATTTCGACGGCGTCAACCTCGGACGATGGGCTACGGCGCCTGCGCTCTACTCGGCAGCGCAAAGTGACGACATCTGCCCGCCCTCTACTGTCTTCGCCAGCTTCAACGCGTACGGCTCGGGCACTTCTGACGCGTCCCGTCCCGGCCCAACGAAGGAGATGGAGGTGTACAGGTTCAACAACCATGAAGGAGGGCAGGAACACCACTGGATAAAGCAGGTTCTGTTTCTCCGCCAGCTCTTAGTCTAACTCCCGGTTCAAATCGGCCGAAAAGACAAACCTGCTACTAGTGGGTTTGTGCATTTTCGACGGCAATCCTCATCAAGAACCTCGCCGCGTGCTGTCAATGCTCCCGGTCTCTGTGTCCCGTGGGTACTTCGACGTTGCCCTCATGTCGGCAACCTTGGCGATCATCGGCTACCGCTGCATCCATAAGTTCTCCCACATCGTAGCGGTCCTCAGCGCCGTCGTGTTCGTGATCCTGCTTGTCCGCATTATCACCGACTCGAACCTGGGCGCGGTCGTCGAAACGAACGTCTTCGATGGTGCCGCATTCGTCCTCGGGGTTTCCCTGTCGGCCGAGTTCCAAGGCGAGTCTGAGAAATCAACGCCCCTGACGGTCCCCTCTTCCTTAGCTTGACGACAGGGCACTTATCGGCAGACTGGCCGCTTCCGCACGCTCGGCCGTCAAGCGCGTGATCCGGCAAACCTCCACAGCCCCTGCCAACGACTAACAGCCCGCGCCGCCCCCCTTGCATTCGTAGTGCCGCATCGACTAAACGGATAAATCCGGCCTGAATGCCCTCGGTCGGCTCAGCGACGGAACCGCGCACGCAATGAAATTCAAGACCGGCGTCATGTCGTCATTGCACGCGCATGCGATGAGCAGAATGTGGGCCGAAGGAGGACTAGGCAAATGGCTGCGAACAGCTACGAAAAAGCGGATTTAAGTGTGGACAATGTACACACCCCCTTTGGCCTGACAAAGCCGTCCCCAGCTAAGGCTCTCCGCTCCGGCAATGAGCCAGAACTGAAGAACTTTGACGCAGGCTCTCGAAGTCATGTCGCGCTCAGTACCCCTACCCATGAAGTGGTGTAGGCCAACCACGACCTACCGGACGAACCAAGAAAGGAACATATAGCCCCAGTTCAGAGCCAGCGGAGGGCCAAGCAGCCACGACCCTGAACCCGCTCCCCCACAACCAAACAGGCGGCCCGCGGCGCCAGGCACACCCTGCGGCCAGTGTCAGAGGGACCTGACCAACCAGAATGTACACGCGTTAAAGCAAAAACCCCCTCTGACGAGGGGGTATGCCGTGCCCGAGGTGGGACTCGAACGGGATTCGCGGCCTTGTTATTGCTGGGAAGTGGCGGAAACATACGGAATCCGGGTCAGTCCGGCGGCTGTACGAGCCAGTCCGAGGCCGGAGGTGTGGACATTGTCCACACCTCCTTTTGCCCCTGTCGGCGGTCATCGGGTCGCCGTCCACGGCGAAGCAAACGTATTGCGCATCGGTCTTAGCGCCGGGTTCATCTTGGCTGCCGCAAGTGCGGACCGGAACTGAGCAAGTAACCTTCATTGGATTTCCTCCTTTCCCAACTTCATAGGTAATCAGCCCAAGAGCAACATGACATTGCAAACCTGACTACAGAGACATTGAGGTGGCGTCCTACTGTGACCGACTGATATGTAGGTTCCGGTGTCAAGAGGCATGGATGACGGGCTCCTGGGTTTGTTACGGGGGCCGCTCATCTTGTGCCTGGTCGGTTGTAGTGGGAAGTGCGGGCGGGTCGTTTTCGACGGCAGCGTCAGACTGATAGTGGCGGGTTGATTGACGCACGACGATGTTCGGCTGGAGCTCTGCGAGGTGTCTAGGGTCGAGCGTCGACGGTCTGATCCGCCTGCTTCCCCGGGATACTCCTGATGATGCAGAGCGGGTCGATGCCGTAGATGGGGCCGGCGAGCCTGTTGTAAGCAATTACCAAATCGACCGGCTACTGAGTGCTGCTATGGACCGGGCGCGCAAACGGCCGACAGGTAGCCATTCCGACCTCGAGAACAGGAACTGAACTGCCCAATTCTGCGCCCCGCGCTCCCTGTGCGGAAGCAGCAAATAGACCACTTACGACTACGGTTCCGATCGCATTAGCTCGGGTTCTATGCGATCCAGCAACAGACGGGCGGAGTTCTCAGCGTGATCCCCCATAATGGCCAACGCCTGTCGGCCGAAGCCATCCCAATCGATCCCCATTCGCACGGTTTTTTCGTCGATTCGGCGACCCTCTTGTTCCATGCTCTCGAGGGCAGGAACCTGTTGGATCAGGATGACCAACTCAATGAAGTGGTGCTGCATCTGCCGTATCGCCAACTCCAGCATGCCGAAGTCCACTGATTTGCCGGGTTCCCAAGGGTCAACCGATATGTCCATCGACGAATGCGCTGCCCACTTGTTCCGCATGTGACGAACGTACTTGAGCTCCGGAGTCTTGTTCTGGATACCGACGTGTTGAATTTCGTTCACGAGGTCGACAGCGGCATCGCGCTCTGGAGACGGAGGACTGTCTTTGAGTTGCCTGCGAACCACATCCAAGGCTCTGTACAGCGAATTAGAACCGGCGCCGGTCTGATCGAACAGCGATGCCGTGTCTACAACCGCCTTTTGAAGCACACTAACAACCAGATGATCTAGGCCGGCACCGACCGGGTTGTGTCCAACTCGGTCGCTGGCGTGTCTGAGGCGGGGCGCCGCTACCTTGGCAAACGAAACGGAATACGCGGCGTGGCCCAACTGGGCAATGGCATTTTCGATGCGTACTCCAGGGGGCAGAGCGTCGAGCCTAGCTTTGAGCTGCTCATCGTCTAAAGGTTCGACTCCGCCTGGAGTCGTAAGGGTTGTCGCGGCCTCGGGTGCCTCATGAGTCTCGGTCATGTCGTGGGGGGCGGGTCCGTCAGACATTTCGCCAACCCTTCAACTTGTTGAGGATGCCTCGGGCATCTTTGATCTCCTTGGTGTGATGGCCAGTCTGACCGTCGTCATCGTGGTACACGTATTCTTCGCGGATTCCGATGTCGTCAGTGAAGGTTTCGGTGCGACTCTCCCGGCGAGTGTATTTGCCGTCCGAACTCCACCCGTCGTAAGTTCTGCTTCTGGTGTCGGTCTTCCCCTTGTAGGTCGAGTCGTAGTTGTCGATGAAGTCGCTCAAGACATTCGCTTCCTCGTTCGTGAGACGAGTTTTGGATATATCCAAATGCTCGCCTATGGCGTCACGAAGCCTTTTCTTCTCGTTTCGATCCATGTTCCTGCCCCATCCTCATTGACGTCATTGCGCCTGAAAGTTATCGAATCCGTCTGTCAAGCCACGGCGGGCGTCCCGCCAATGCCGATCGCAGAATCTACCACGCCTCTCCTTCGAGCAGCGGCGCCGCGCCGTCGGGAGATCCCACCCAACAACAGTGCACGCGTTACTGGAGATGCACCATCAGGAGCTAAGTTCGCTTGCGACGTGTACGATTCGGTACTTGGACTGCAAGCTCCCCCGCTGAAGCCCGCCAGCCACTAGGCTGGTGCGGACTCCCTCATTCTTGGTCGGGCTTCTTTTCGCCCGTGCAATGTTCATCGTGCCGACGCTGCATGTCCTCGATGAGGCTGCGGTCGTTTTCATTGGCAACAAGACCGTGGAGCGAGCACCGTAAGGCCCAGCCTGTCACACCGATTTTCTCGATTGTAGATCTCATGCGAACCGCTCCAAGAGTGCGCCCAACCTCGCATGGATCTTCTTCAATTCTTCAGGGTCGGCGTTGAGCACGGCTACGGGCTCATCGCCGCTTGTCTCCCAGCAGTTGATATTTAGAACGGGGCGTTCGTCATCATCGTCTTGGGTTACCTCGAAAACGAGTCGTGCGATTGTCTTGGGGCCGCCGTTCGCGAAGAAGGCCGGGGTTACCTCGGTTTCGTCTTCGAAAAGCGCTGGTGCTGTGCGGCAGTAGCCCGCCGCATAATCGTCCTGCAAATCGCACCAATCTTGGCATTTTCCCGATTTCGGCATGCAAATTCTCCCAGTGTTAGTCCTGAATGGTCACAGGCTATCAGCCAGTTCGAGCGCATACGGCTCCAAACGACTTAGCGCCATTGTGGGTCCCGCGGTCGTTCGGACTGGATTAGCCGCCAAAGAGGGCGGCTCAAATGTCGGGGTACTCTCCCCGGCCGTGGACACGGCCGGCATCGGATAGGCGGTCATAGGCACTGTCCGTGAACCACGCCCGGACTTCACCGCGTGGCGTCTGCATGCTCTGCTGCACGATGCGGCTATCAGGAAACCGCGGGATGATTCCGGGGACCCTTCCCCCATTGGATCGGCCGTAGCGCTTCCGGGCACCTCTCGCACTCTTCAATGTCCCACTCTGAATCCGTCACCCGCCTCAAGACGCCGGGTATCCACGCCCGTAGTTGCCCAGGATGGTCGGGAAGCAGCCCTTACACCGCGCGACTTCGCCATCTACGACACCACAAGGCCCTACGACCTCTACTTCGACGACGCGTTCCACATGATGGTGGTGACAAAAGGCGACCGAATTCCACAAGGCATACCCGCAAATCGCTGAAAAATACACCGGCGACATACAGGATCAGTGTCAGCTGAACGAGGTTGTCCCGGACACCGATGAGACAGTAGTCGTTCCAAAGGCTGACTCGGGCAGGGGTAGCGGCGGCACCTGGGGCGGCCAATAATTCACTGGCCCTGGATTAGAAACTGAGACTAGCGGCCATCGATAGGAGGGGCCAACAGCCGTTAGGCTTAGCGATCTTGGGAACCCGATCTAGTACTTTCCAGCGTACTCCGTGTATAGCGGCTCCGGCCGGGCGTCACGGTAGGCCTCGACTGCGTCTTGTACTGTCTTGTCCTTCAGGTTCAGCGAGTAGTAGACATCCTTGACCTTGATGATCGATTCAATGCGTTGATAGTCGTCGCCGTGCTCCTTGGCGTAAGCCACAAGCCCCTTCAGCTTCGGCACCGAGTCGCTCTGATTCTGCGCATGCGGGTCCAGAATCGACGGCACGATGCCATCATCAGTTTGGTGGAAGAACACGAAGTCTGGAGCCATGCCGTGATGCCGGCGGTTCATGTAGTACGGCACCTTCAGCGATCCGATACCACCGGTCGGGTTGCGGTGCCAGGCCAGGCAGCTCTCATCCTCCAACTCGGTGTTCAGAACGTGGATCTCCCAGTCATTCAACTTCACGGGGTAGTCACCAGTCGGCGAAGACAAGATATGCCTGGGCCAGACCACTTCTGCCACAGGGAAGGGCTTGTTCTCAGGCAAGGAAATGACCGATTGCTCCGGTTCAGTCGCTTCTGAGCGCACCTCATCGAACTGAGCCTTCAGGGCAGCCGGCGCTTTGTTGATCTGTGTCTGGTGCTCCTTGAACCACTCGACGATCGTCGCGTTGGCAACCTGATCAAGCTTCTCTTTCACGCCTGTCTGGTGAGCCACAACGGCGACGGACATCATCATGGTGAAAGTGTCGCCGTCTTCTTGGTAACGGTCGTTGAAGTAGGCATTGGCCATCGTGCGACCGATACGGCGTTCCGACTGGGCGAACAGTTGCTCTACGCCCTTACTGTCGATTTCGACCTCTTCGAGCTGATCGATTTCCAGAACTGCGTTGCCATCAAAGAGGGTCGTTACTTCGTTCTCGATGAAGAAGTGAGCCAGCTTGTCGGCCTGCTCCTTGAACTTATCTGCGGCGTCGAGCTGGACGCGGGCTTCCCGGAGCACGTTGATGAGACGGTCGTCAGCAAGCTTCTTGGCACCCTGCAGGATCGCATTTTTGCCACCACCGGTGAGTAACGTGGCGAAGTTCTTGAGGCGGTCGACCTGGGTCCGGTACTGAAGACCAGGGATGACGTACGACGGCAAGCTCAACAGGAGCTCGAAGATGGAACTATCGAGCTTCGGATTCTGTACCAATCGAACAGTCTCGTTCGTGAAAACGGTAACGCCCGTCGCACCCGGAGTGCCCTCGTCCTCCTGGTCACCAAGAACGATCGGCTCTTCTGCAGGCTCGACAACAGGTGTTTGCGTCCTATCCGGCTCAGCGTCACCTTCGCCTTCGGTCTCGAAGAATGCAGCGTTGAGGTCACGCTCGATCTTCTCCTGACGCATACGCTCTGCATGCAAGCCGGTGTTTACCGTCGTAGCCCGCTTAGCGATGGTGCTATTTGCCAGCGTTGCCTCTGTGGTGGGGACCTCCGGTATGAGTTCCGGGACGACATCCGGCTCCTCAGCAATGACGGGATGCACCCAATCCTCGCGGAAGGAGTCATCGCCCAGCTTGAGTCGATCCTTGATCTGCTTGACTCCTGCTTTGTTGAAGCGAGGCAGGAAGCAGTGCACGTAGTTCAGCACTTCGTTCTGGTCGACGCGGCGTGCGAGAGGAGTCCGGATCATACGGCCGATGATCTGCGTAATGGCGTCCTGGTCCTCGACCTTGCGGTATGAGAGGAGTACCTCCGCGCGGGGGCAGTCCCAACCCGTGGTGATTGCCTGCTTGCAGAGCACTACACGGATGTCGAGATCGTCCTGGATGTCTTCAGGATTGGAGTAGGGGATGGCATAGCTGCCAACGTTCAGTACCCCGTGCTCACCAAAGGTATGGCAGATGTTGTGCAGCTTGAGTCCGGGCCAAGCGTCGAGCACGACCTCGATGATGCCGGACAGTTCGTCGGCCGCCGGCACGTTGCCAACCTGGATGACCATTGCGGGTAGCACCTGCGGCTCGTTGTTGGTCGCCGAGTATGCGCCCCATTCCGCCTCATACTGACGGACGGTCGCCACCGAGTGACGAAGCAGGGCGGACTCATTGAAGTTGGCGACGAGGTGCTCAGGGCGTGCCAGGACGATGCCGTCCTTGAGCAGGCCCGATGCCTGGACCTCCTCCACACCAATGCGGGTGGGACGGACCCGGCGCTGGATCGCATCCATGGCCTTCTCAAAACGCTTCGGCGTCGCGGTGATACCGACGATGACGGGAGCAGCAGGCCGGCCCGTCTTTGCGCCGCCGATGATCCGCGAGACGATGGTGTCTCGCGTACGTTCGGCCTTCATGCCGACGTGCGCCTCATCGATCATAATGACGAACTTGTCGGGCTTAGTCTCGATCGTGTTGGTCAGCGTCTGCCAGAACGAGTACTCCCGCAGATCGCCTTGCCCTTCTTTGGACAACCTGGCGCTTGCGTTCAGCTTCTGGACGTTGAGGAAGTAGACCTTGCCACCGTCGAGGACCTTTTGATCGAAGCTCGGCTCAATGATCTCGATAGTTCCGTGGGAAATCTTGTCCGAAGCCGTCAGGAACTTACGGGCCGTTTGCTCATTTAGCGAGGGATCATCGGACACCCAGAGGAACGTCCAGTCCGGGTTAGCGACCACGTCCTCAGCGCCGAAGAGCGCAGTCTCGATAACGGCGGCAGCGATAACTGTCTTACCTGAGCCGGTAGGAGCGGTCAGCTGCACGGCGGTTAGCCGCTCGCCATCGGTTTCGACGTAGCGCTCGAGCGCCTCGGTAATGTCCTCCAGCACGTTCTTCTTAGCAACCGCCTGGTAGCCACGGAGTTTGAATTTCATAAAGTGTTAGCCCTGCCTCGTGTTGATCTCGAAGGACTGCAGGTAGTCCGAATAAAGCCGAACCGAATCGATCCCCTGGTTGATCTGCGCGTTGATGGCTTCAAACTCCGCCTGCGAATCCGTGACGATGAAGACGGACCGGATGTCGTTACGAGCGTTGACTGCATCAACGAAGGGCTCCCACTGGTCGATATCAGTGAGTAGGCCGTAGTAGCCGTCCTCCGGCAAGGCCCACCCATCATCAGGGAGACCGTCGATTCGTTCGCCCTGGGCGCCGGCGCGCATCCACATGATAGGTGCAATGGCTTCGAACTTTTTACCGAGTCGAACCAGGTGGTTATCCTCGTAGGTCAGCTTGAAGAACTCGACATTCTCCTCGAAACCTTCACTCATTGGAAACTCGTCGTTGAATCGGTAGGTGCCTTTGACTGGCTCCATTTCCGGTGTCATGCCCGTCAAGGCGGCAGTGATTCGCGGTCGGGTGATGTGCTCGAAGATGCCGTGTGATTCCCAGTCCTCGTCACCAGGCTCGAGACCGGATGCACCAAGCACTTTTTGTTCTCCCGCTGACACTTCATTGTTCGTGACGAGTATTGACCTACGCCGACCACCGTCCTGCCGGTTGAGCCGCATGACTGCGTGTGCCGTAGTCCCCGAGCCGGAGAAGAAGTCAAGCACGATAGCGTGCGGCTTGTCCTTTACGAAGAATCGCAGGGCATCTTCCACCGCGTATAGAGACTTGGGGTAGGGGAAGTCGCGCCCGGGAATGAGGTTATTGAGCATGGTTGATCCATGATCGGCAGCCCCATGGGACGGCTTGTTCCAGGTCGACACCGGCCTTCGGATGACCGAAGTCCTCCCAAGGATCAATGCACCTTCTGCGTCCTTGCCGATGACTTCAATCTCGCCATTCCTTACCTTGTCCGCTGCTCCCGAAGGGAGGTACGAGATGGAGCGCCGCGTACCTCCCGGCGACCAGGGCCCAAACCTGGCGAGCCCTTCCTGAATCAGATTCTGAAGTGTTACGTGCGAAACCCTCCAGCGTTTTTCAGTCGATCCAACTACGGGAAAAACGGAAAAGGTGCCCACCGGAGGCTCTACCTCAGTGCGGGATTGGCTGAGTGCCAGCGGCTTCCCAATCGAATGAAAAGTGCCATCGACCTCTCGAAAGAAGACTGGGTAAAACATGTTCGGTCGATCAGTACGGTTGCTCGCTGAGCCTGACCGAACAAGGCTGTCCCATCGCACGTCAGAGGACTCGACAACCGGCCTAAGCATGTCGTCATTGCTAGGAACAACCTGAGCGCCTCCAACAAAGACAAAGTAGATATATTCGTCGGTCCGTGAAAAGCCCCCCTGACGCGAAGATCCGCTCGGGTTGATCACGCTCGAAACCATTTGGATTTCACATTCTGAGAACGTCTGTTCTAAGAGGAGACCCAAGCGAAGAAACTCCTTCTCATCGATGGTGATGATAAGAACCGAGTTGACAGGATTTAGCAGCCGCTTGGCTAGCTTCAGACGCCGCTCCATGAAGGCGAGCCATTTGGAGTGACGGTATGTGTCGTCCGCATCGACGTAATCATTGTTGTATTTCCAGTCCTTGGCACCCGTGTTATAGGGAGGATCAAGGTAGATGGCGTCAATTTTCCCTTCATAAGGGTACAAAAGCATTTCGGTCGCGTGATAATTTTCAGCGTTGATGATTGAATGGAACGGCTTGTCACCACCGCGGACGACTTTCCCTAAGCTCTTAAGGCCGGGGTAGATTGGATCACCGAACTCGCGAATGACGATCAGTTCCTCGACGGATGCTTCCGCACGCTGAGCCGCATCGCCAACCCGAACTATAGAAGCTACACCGTTGACGAGTCTGAGGACGGTCCAAATGCCAGGCGTTGAACCGTCCTTGAACACGACTTTGCCGCCGCGAGTAACCTCGAAGCCAGGTAGCTGCACTGACTCAGGTCGATGCTCCTCGAAAACCAAACCGAAGCTCGTCTTAGCGGTAAGGCGATTGACCTGGTGCTGAATCTCACTCTTGAGCTTCTCGTCCGGGATCATCGCGATCAGCGTGTCGAGGTGTGCCACCCATACTCCTTGAATCATCAAGCCGGCAATACCCCCTGGCGCGCGCGGCGTACCTGACTTTACCTCCCAGTCCGCGCGGGGCCGGTATTGGCGAAAGGACACGAGATCTCGCGCACTTCCCGCATCTGCCCGCAGCATCTGATTCGAACATGTGTTCTATAGTTAAGGCCGTGATCAAGCGAGGCGACGCGGAGGACTTAGAGCGCATGATGGCTCGGGCTCTTGCTGAGGAGCGGCGCCCGTTCGACGATACGAGCAAGTTTCAGACCTTCCCCAAGTACGGCAAGCCACTGGTCCGAGTCGGCGAGACCTGCGGCAAGGCGACCGGCTGGACCGCCATCTATGGCCTAGTCGAGTGGCTCGACGTCTCCGGCAAGTATCACATCGACTGGGCGCACTCCTCCAACATCAAGCGAGTGAAACCTGACGAGTGGAAAGGCTCAAGCCGGCTCTAGCCCTTCAGACTCAGTGGGGCCGAGTCGCATAAGGGCTCGCTCGCGCACATACCCCTCCCCCAGCGGACTCCCGTTGAGGGCTGTATTGCACCACTTGTGGGCAGTCCTCAGGTTATAGAGCTCATCCTCGCCGCCGTCGACCACCCGGATGATGTGATCCAGAGTTGGGTACAGCTCCGAGGATGGGCTGGCTCCGGGATCAGTCGGCAAGCCGCAGATCTGACAGATGTAGTGATCTCGCTCCAGGACTTCCGCGCGGTAGCGGCCGTGCGTCGTTGCTCGCCGTTGACCCGTCATATACAGCGGCTTGACGATGCCCTTCTGCTTCTTGCATTCAGCACAGCGGCAGTCGTCCTTACGGCCGATCTCATCAAGAAAGAGCGCTCGACAGGCCAAATGCTGCCCGGGAAAGTCACCGAAGGGCGTTCCAGGCTCATTCCGATACAGGCCGATCCCGTATTGCCAGGGGACCTGCGCCTTGCAATAAACGCAACTTCCAGCTTTCGCGAAGTCGTGTGCAAGACGGCAGTCGTTACAGCAGAACAGCCGGCTCTTTTGATGGGTCTCGAAAGTGATCCCACAGCCCCTGCACGCCACGTGTGCTCTATATGCCATTCCCCACCTCACAAGCACGCCATTCTTTACTGCTGATTCTACATCTCAGATATGCGAAGTTTGACGGTGAGTTTTAGTGAGAGACAGCAAAGGCGCCTTATGAATAAAAGGGGAAGAGCAGTTCTAAAACTGCCCTACTCACCAATTAGCAATAGCGCCGTCGCCTTGAGTTAGTGCCGATATTCCTATTCGGGACACTCGATGCGAAAATATGGGGTTAGATCGTTGAACTCACCTGGGTTACTTCAAGGATCCTTTGCGCTGAAACAGGTCTGGATGCCTCGCTACTGATCCTGTCGGCGACGGTCTAAAAGTGAGCCATTGTGACGAAACGGCTCACTTTTCGACCAGCGATGACAGATCCGAGAAATGCACGGACTCTAGCTAGAGGCAGACGCTCCCGCACGTTCGGCCGTCTCGTCTGGTGCAACGGCTGCCAGGGAAGGATCGGCGTTCTCATCCTCCCAACTCTCCGGCGCAGGCCGGAAAACTTTCCGTGCTGACTTCACCACTAACCACCCGAGCAGGTCGTTGCCCCAGCCGCCGTGGCTACTCCGATCATGAGCGGCACCTGCTTGCCGAACACGAGGATGCCCTGCTTGGTCAGCCTCTCCCCGGGATCTGACAGACGGTCACTAATCGCATTGAATCTCTCAAGAAGAGGCCCTGTATGAAGGTCTAACAGAGAAATAGTTCAAATACTCGCTGCCTACGACCTGATCGGATCGTTTCGGGCAACCGCGCAGCGCACGGGCTGCTCGCATCACGCTGTCGCCGGACACGTCGCCGCGCGGGACGCGGGCCGTCCCATCGCCGACCCCGCCGCCAGGGATCGTGTCTCTGACGCGTTTCCGGCCAGGATCCAGGAATGGGGCGAGGCGTCCACGTCAAAGTAGACGTTCGAGTTCGTCAATTGGCCCCATGATGCTGAACTCGTAAATTTTGAGTGCTAAGTCCGCGAACTCACGTGGCAGATCGCCCCCCAAAGACAGAGCAGCCTCCTTCACTTTGTCGCGGGAAAAGTCTGCTCCGCGCATGTGCTTCAGCCAGGACTTGAAGTCTTCCTTAGTGGTTCCGGCGTTCCTGGCTCGTTCGTAGTCGGCCGACAGCTCCTCCCAACCAGCAGTGCCTGACAGAAAACTCGAAGTCGGCAGATAACACAGAACGTCACGCTTCAGAAGCCCAAACGGCTTGATGCGGTGAAGGACGTTCGTTTCAATGGCCCTCTCGCCCAAGGCCTGGAGCCAAACTACCTCGCCGCCACGTCCCAGCCGACTGAGGCCGGAAAGGATTGATTTCGCTGCTTTTCGATTTCCGTCACGGCAGGCCTGGGTCGCCTGATTCCACACATCGAGGACGGGCTGGGAATCGACGTTGTCAAGGACAAGGACAATCGTTGCTGTCGTCGCATCTAAAAGGATCCGGGCATCGGCGATGGATTTGGCATGTCCTGCCCCGTTGATCGGGATGATTCTCCCGCGGGCACGACGAATATCCTCACCCAATACCGAATCGAAGACGATCTCGTCGTGGGCACCTTCAACGAGCACCACTACCCTAGTTAGCTGTAAGAGGTCACTCGGTGCTAGTCCTAGTTCCGTCGCGGATGATGAGAGCAATGAGCTCGATCCGAGATCCACCTCATGCAGGGTTGTTGGATTGCCCGGCAACCGCCTTACATGATGCAAGGCTGCTCCGACCCGCCCGTCAAGGAAAGACGGTGCGTGCGACCCCGTAAGCACCATGAGGTTCCTCGACCTTTTCAGCAGATTCTGTAACATTCGCGGAAGATCTTGCTCCCGTATGCGATGAAGCCCTCGTTCAGGCTCGTCGATAAGAAAGACCAGTGGCAAGGTTTGGTCAACCCCTGCGTTGCTCCACTGGAGCGCTGCCAGAGCCCACCGGAGTTCGGCCCCGGATAGCCGTCCTATCCCGAAACTCCGGCCATCCGGTCCAAGCACGACCCATTCCGGGATCTCGCCGACGAACCACTCATGGGGGGACTTCAGTTCCAGCCTAAGCTCGAACGAATGGGGCCCTGTGAGCTCAAGGAACGCGTTGGCGTCTCCTTCCAGCCGTTCAACCGCCCACATAAACCCGGGGTGCAAGCGAGTTTCAGCATCGTCGGCGATGTCGATGAGTTCCCCATTCTCCTCGGCAAATGATACGAGGAGGCTGTTCGTTGTGGCACGAGTGCTGCCAATGGATCCGCTATCCGAAATTACCTGGACAGGGGGAACGGCGACCTTTCCTAGGGCGGAAACGGGGAGCGGGAAATTTTTGGGCCAGCCTGATAGGTGGTCGGGCTCCATAACTCCACGACCGGACGACAGACGCGTCCACGGCGTCTCCCCGAAAGCACCCACCGGGTCCCTACCAAAATCGTGGTCCGGTTTCCACGCCCCTGAGGCCACCACCGTATCGATGAATTCACGTTGCCGCCGGCGTGACTCGCGAACGTCCTCCCAGTTCTCGTCACCCAGTTCGACACTCAGGTATGTCCCCCATGCGGGTCCGGATGCGGTCCCCCGCGGCACCAGACAAAACGAGATCGCGGCTTGCTGGGAAAGGACAGGATCGTCCCAGATCCACTCCTCATCAATCTCGCCGCCCAGGCACTCATGAAGGAGCCATTGCCATCTTTCAAGCCGCGAGATGTGCTCGGGCATAACAGCCAGATGCCCAGTTCCAAAAAACGACTCCACGAAAGCGTCTTCAAACTCTGACGTTTCAAATGAAGCAGGATCCTCATCCAATGCGGAAATCCGTATGTGTAGACAGGACAATTCCGAAGCAACCCCATTCACTTCGTTTGGTCCGATGCCTCGAAGAACGGCTTCGGCTTCTCGGAGGATTGAAGTCTTTCCCGCTCCGTTCAAGCCATAAAGTACGGAGAGTCCGTCATCGAGTTTCACATGCACAGCTTCCAAAGGCTTCGGACCAAAAAGACTCACTCCCCGTAGCTCAAAGCCCCGTCCGGCTAGAGTCACACTTGCCTCCTCTTCGCTCTGGGATCAAACGTAAGCGCCCACATCGGTAACAGGAGAAGTGACGTTGCCCTGCGGGTCCCTCGGAATCAACATACCCGACCACGAACAATTGACCCCTTTCCGACCGCTAAGCTTGCGGCTTGTTGGGACCATATTGATCAAGTCATCAGAATCGATTAAGACTCGTTCGTGCTGTTCTTCCCAGGCCTGATGGGCTCTTCGATTCCGCTGGAGCTTCCAAGGGTAGCTTGCCCAGACTAGCAATGCGGAACCGTCGGTTCACGCAACCGCATTGTCCGAACAAATCTGTAGCTTGATCTAAGACAAGTCATTCTTGTCAAAGGCAAGTCCTGTACGGCTTACTCCGGCCTACGCTTATTTGGCGCGGAACGCCGCCTCCTTGAGTGACGAACAAGGATGCCGCCAGCAAGGAACGTCGCCATGATGGTAGCCAGTACTCGCTTGCGATGCCTTCGTCCGAGCAGACGGCTGGGTGAAGAAGTTCTCACCGCTGTAAGGGAGGAAGCAGTAGTTTGCAGATCCCTCTCCGCGCCGATAAAGAAAGTCCCAAAAAACCAGATCAGGCCACCACCAGCTATGCCGAACAACCCGGAAGCCAGAAATAGTTGCCCTTGCGCCCAAGCATTCTCTTGCTGGTCAGTTCCTGTTATACGGTAGCTCTTCGAGTCTTGAACGGCAGCAATCGGAAACTTCCATTCCAAAATGCCCGAATCTGGCATCGCTGGGGTAGTAACAGACGGAACGAATTCCCTCGGGAGACCCTTGGGCGTCAAGGTTGCCCTAGAATTTTGTGCCACAGCGTCCATCATTAGCACATCTCTCGGAAGAAACGTTGATGTGATGTTTGGAAAGACGAATCGCTGTTGGGCACCTGCAATTGCCGCGGTAGGTGCCAACGCTTCGCCTTCAAAGAAGACTGCCCAACTCGCCCCTGCAGTCCCGACAAGAAAGCCCGAAAGTTCGCTGTTTTGGACAATCAGCATCTTGCAGTCGTCCTCGAGGGAGATATTGAACCCTACAGCACCGGAGAAGTAGTCTCGGCCGGTCGGCGCTACCAGCGGTTCCAGTCTGAGCTCGTCGCTTCCGCCCGCTTTCCTCAGCCTCACATCTTTCATAGCCCCGCAAAAGCCTAGTATGAGATCTCCAGCTTTTTCAGGAGTCACAGGCACCTCCGGATCGCCAAGCAGCGATAGTGAGAACTTGCCCTCGCGTTCGGACGGGTGGAGAGTCATATGCACATCTACACGGACGGGCGTAGCTGCACTGCCATGCTTTACCCCGACTAAAATGGATCCGGCCTCAGCGAGCGCTGGAGTCGTTGCGAATGCTGGTTGAGCCATCAGGAATCCGAGAATTCCCGTCACCAGGGTTACAGCCCCTGCACCAATCCGTTGTCCGAGCCCGCGCATACCGATCACGGATGCAAGTCTATGACCGAACGATGATGGCCCCGGGGACGGTGGCGATATGCCATGCCACCGCGCCGGGCCGGGCCGGCCCGGCGTCATGGTCCTGGCACGGTAGACATCCATGAATAACGACAGCCCTTGAACCGCCAAAGGAAGTCAGTCATGAATGCTCTCACCATCCGGGACCCCGCCGACCTGCTCAGCTTCATCGGCCACACCCTCGGGTTCTGGCCACAAGAAAGCCTCGTCTGCATCACCCTCAACAAAGACAAAGTCGGCGCCACCCTCCGCATCGACCTCCCCAAACAACCAGGCTACGAAATCCACTTCACACGCACAGTCGCCGCCTACCTCACCACCGACGAACGAGCCAACGGCATCGTCTTCGCCCACTACACAACACAAAAACCCGAACCAGGCGAAGCGCGACCGCACCGGGCCACCATCGCAGCCCTTACCGGCGTCCTGGCCCAAGATGGCATCACCGTCCGCGATGGTATCTACGTCACCAACACCACCTACTCCCCCTATGACACACGCCCCGGCGAGGACATCCCCATGCCACTCAGCACGACTGAGTACTCGCCGGTCAATGCCGAATTCATATACCGGGGCAGCACCATCCAATCCAACAACCAAATCACCCTCCCACCTGCCGCTCACAAGCGGGAGCACGCGACCGCCGTCGAACACCACATGGAAGCCATCCTCAACCGCTCACCGTCGGCAGCAATCCAGGACGCCCACCGCCTCTGGACCGGCATGCTCAACACCAACGACTATCCCACAGACCAGGACGATCTGAAGCTCGTCGCCTATTTCCAGTTTCCACATCCGCGATCAACTCATGGCAGACATCCCCGGCATCGACGAACCACACGAACACATCCTCTTCGGCCAAACCACCACAGCACCAAACTGGTCACGCATCGAACGGGCCCAAGACCTGCTCCTCCACACGTACACCCTCACAGCCCCAGAGCACGCGGCACCCGTACTCACCACCATCGGCTACATCAACTGGTGGGAAGGCAGGGGATCCAAAGCCCACCAATACCTCCAACTCGCCCTCGACACCGACCCCGGCTACCGCTTCGCACGCCTCACCGACCACATGCTCGGCGCCGGCGTCATCGCAGGCTGGAACAACAACAAAACCACCGCCCTACCAGAGCACCTTTGACATGCCGTGACCCTGTGGTGAACTCGCTAAGCGAGGACTCAAAAATCTGTGGCTTCCTAAGCTAGTTTGACGGCTAGAAAACTGGGAGCCATAGCTTGACGAAAATGCGCTTATCGGCAGCGCGGCGTATGGGCGCTCATCGGCAGACTGGGCAGCGTCTACGTGTTCAGCCGACGTTCGCGTGAGCTGCAGGGTGCCGGAGGCACCCCTGGGAGCGGTCATCTGCGTCAGGCCCGCGTCCCGCTTGATTTCGCAGTGCGCCTGCGTTGACACGGCCAAGACCCATTTGATGGCACTCGGCCGACCGTGGCCGCCGAACTCTCGCCTCGGAATGATCCTGCACATGCAGAGCGCTTCCGGATCCGCGTCATGTCGCTATGGCCACTCACATGCATGAGTGTACGTAGGCCCAAGGAGGGAAGAGCTAATGGCCGCAAGCATGCGCAATAAAGACGATTTAAGTGTGGACAATGTCCACACCCCCTTTGGCCTGACAAAGCAGCCACCATCCACGTCTCCTCGCCCGAGGAACGAACCGAAGTCAGGATCTTTATTGCAAGTTCCCAGAGTCATGTCGTGCTCAGCATCCCTACCCATGAAGAGGTGTAGGACAACCACGACCTCCCGAACGAACCAGGAAAGGAACGAATAGCCCCAGTACAGAGCAAGCGGAGGGCCCACCAGCCAGGACCCTGAACCCGCTCCCCCACCCAAACTGAACAGGCGGTACCCGACGGCCAGGCACGATCCGGGACGATGAGGCAGAGGTCCTGTCAAGCTTTGTACACACGTTAAAGCAAAAACCCCCTCTGACGAGGGGGTATGCCGTGCCCGAGGTGGGACTCGAACGGGATTCCGAGCCTTGGGAACACTGGGAACCCTTGAAAACATGCGGAATCCGGGCCTGTCCGGCGGCAGTACTGGTCAGTCCGAGGCGGAAAGTGTGGACATTGTTCACACTTCTTTTTTGCCCTGTCGCGACCACTCCCGGGGCCGTAACTGGGCATGAAAAGTTCGAGCGAAAGAACCATGTTTTCGAGGGGCAACAACGCAGCAATTTCCATCAAATCGATTCACCTCCTTTCATATCCTTCATGGAGTGCCCGCCCTGAAGTACATGACAGAGATCAGCAACCCGAGTGCCACATCGGAAGCCCGATGCGCTGGTCAGCCAACCACCGCTTCACTGGATCGAGTCAGGATTTGCCTAGGTGGAGTTCAGGGGAGGTCGGTCCTATTACGATGCACCGTCCGGCCCAGCGCTCCTGCAGTTCCCAGCCGCACAAGCCCCCGGAGCTATGAACCCGCGGATGAGCCGCCATTGTCGGCCTTAGTCCGCCCCCGCGCAAACAGCCAGAGGCCGACCCTTCCAGGAAGAAGGACCGGCGTCCGGGCCAACGGCTCAACATGCCGAGCCATGAAACCGCTGTCACTCCAGCCTGTTAGAGCGAGTCAAGCACCGCGCTGTCGATCGAGTCGATTCGTTCTTGGACCGACCTCAACCCTGTATGGCCGGCCACGTGGGCGGATGCTGCGGCGACGGCAAGATCGATCGGCCTTAAATTCGTTGGCCCTTGTCCGGACGCTCCAACGCAATACCCCGCGACGAACGCGTCACCGGCCGCAACAGCTACCCGCGCCTCAGCGACCGGACAACTCGTAAGCATGATCGCGTCATCCCAACGGTGGACAATCCCGCGCGCCCCTAGGGATACGACAGGCTCGTCGACCCCGTGTGACGCCATCCAACGCAGCCCGGCGATCGCACGTAACAAGAGTGGGTCATCGAGTCGCACACCAGGAATCGCGCCCGCCTCATGCTCATTTGGCTTTGTCATCGCCACGACACCCGTGCGTACAGCCTCGACAAGGGCAGCGCCCTGCCCGTCGACAACGACAGAGCCGCCGGCGGCCACGACAGAGTGTGCCATGCGAGCCCATGTGTCGACGTCCAGACCGTCTGGGATCGCGCCGCTCAAGACCACGATATCGCCAGGACTCACGTCGCGAAGCAGCTTTGAAAACAGCCGATCAACTACTTCGGACGAGACTGCGCCGAGTCGCGGTCCGCTGGCGTGCCCGGCCATCGCGCCCAAAGCTTCACTCGTTAGCGTGAGGTTATCTCGTGTCCGGCCCGGAACAGCGAAAGTGTCGACATGAACGCCGTCGGCCGCCGCCGCTTCGCGGAACCTTCCCTCGTCGAGATCACCGACCAGGGAGTACGCGTGCGCTTCCGCTCCGAGCGTCTTGACGAAGCGCGCGACATTCATTCCCTTGCCTGCAGCGTGAACACGCCACGACATCACCCGACCAACCTCACCAGGATCGATGCGGTCAACATGTACTTCGTGGTCAAATCCTGGACTAAGGGTTACCGTGCGTATCACGCTCTGGCCGCTGCGAGCCACGTCTCGAGGTAGGCTGCGACACCGTCATCGTGATGGCGCGCGGTAGTGACCGTCGCCGCGTCGAGCACCGCCTGTTTGCCGTTCGCAACCGCGATAGAAGTTCCCACGGCGGCGAAGGCCGGGATGTCGTTGTAGTTGTCCCCGAAGAAGTAGCAGTCGCTCTTGTCATAGCCAAGCTCTTCAGCGGCGGCCTCGACCCCAAGTCCTTTCGAACAAGCCGAGTTGGCGATCTCGAGGTAGGTGTCTTTGGAACGGTATGTTACGACACTGGGCTCGGTGCTGAGCAGCGCCTCGATCCCATCTACCAACGACTGCTCACCCATGCACATGACCTTGTGCGGCGGATGTGCATCTACCCGACCAGAGGAGATGTATGTCTTCGATGGCATCGAGTTCGGCGAAACCCCCGTGTTGTTGATTTCACGAGCCGTCCACTGATCATCGCCCCATACATGCCAATCCTCGCCAGCGAAGAAGCTCGCGTGCAGGTCAACGCCGGAGCAGTATTCGGCGATCCTCCGAGCGTGCTCCGGTGCGATGGCGATATCGTGTACAACTGCACCCGAACGGGACAGCACGAGTCCGCCATTGTAGGCAATCAACGGCTCGTCGGCGCCGTCGTACAGTCGCTCGAGGATCCGCATCGACTCCGGCATGCGCGAAGAACAGAGCACGAAAGCATGCCCTGCGGCCCGGATGGCCCTGACAGCGTCGATCGTGCGCAGAGATAGCGTTCGGTCCGGGTTGAGCAATGTGCCGTCAATGTCTGTACAGAACATGGCCATGTCTTGGGTCTCCTCGTGCGATGTGAACAATTACGTCAGGTGTGGGGCAGAAACGGGCAGCCGGGTCCGATCGTCAACGATCGGTTCCCGCAGCACAAGCCCCTCGACGTTGCAGTCACGCAGGTCGGTGCCGCGTAAATCCGGAGACTCGAACGTGGCGTTTCTCAGGTCCGCGGCGCGCAAGTCAGCATCGCGCAGATCCGCGCCTATTAGCCGGCCTCCACGCAAACTGGCTGCCCGCAGATCCGTCCCCCGAAGAACGACCGCGCTGCCACAGCAATCCGACAGGTCGGCGCGGCGCATATCCGCTCGTTCAAAAACTGCACGGTCAATCAGCGCCCGTGGAAGCCGGATATCCACAAAAGAGGAGTCTATGATCCGAGCTTCGGTGAAGTCAGCATCCGAGCCAGCGAGGCGCGATAGGTTTGCACCCGTCCAGTCCACGTTCCTCGCCTTGAGCGCGTCGACAGTCGCACCGTGCAGATTGAGACCGGCGGCACAAGAACCGCTCAGATCTGCCCTCGAGAGATTCGTTTTGCGGAGGTCTGCGCGTGTGAGGTCGGTCGAAGAAAGATCGCCACCGCTAAGATCGCGTGCTGCGAGGATGATCCCCGCCAGGCTCCTGCCAGGGATACGGATCTCAGTCAAGTCAGCAGCGGCTATGAGCGTCTGGACGAACCGCTGCTCCTCAGCAAGCCGGCGCTCACGTTCCGCATCTACCCGACCGACCACCGCCTCTACATACAGAACGGCCACACCAAGCAGCGCGCCGACGCCGAGATTGATTCCTAGATCGGAGTACTTGTTGCCTTCGCTTGGACCTAGGACCCACATTGTAATTCCGACGCCAAAGATTACCGCGATAAGGACAAGCGCGGGCAGGCTCGTCGATTGGAGCCTCGACCAGAGCCGCCTCATGCAGTTGCTGCCTCGGCCTCGACTGAATCCCGGATCAGGGCCGCCCGATCTTCCTCTCCGTTGGCGTCGAGCTCGATCGCGATTACCTCCAGCAGTTCATTGCTCGCAAGGTCGCGTGCGTCAGCTGCCGAGGTGAACCACTCAAGGGCGCGCCGGAGGTCACCGGTTCTCAGGGCTATCTCTCCAAGCACGATCTCAGTCTCGCGGATACCCTGCGCGTAGCCAATTGATCGATGCCCATGCAAAGCACGCTCGGCAGCCGCATTCGCTTCCGAGAAGGATTTTTCATCTTTGGCGAGAGTCATGAGGAAGGTCGCCTTGTACTGCCAACCGATCGCCTGGGATCGAGCAGAACCGACCTGAGTGCTCCACGAGATCACACGCTCGATGTGCTCGAGCGCCTCCTTCGCTTTGCCCGCCCGACGAAGGGTCTTCGCGTAGGGCACGAGAAAGCGGTGGCTCGCCACGCGACCGTCAACGGTGTCGATAGCCTGTCGGTAAAGGCTCTCCGCCACGGACAGGTCGCCGGATACACGCGACAGCTTCGCCTTATTCCGCAGCGCCCGAGCCCGCAGGGGGCCAGGCGCGAGGTCAGCACGCATCGCAAACGCTTCATCGACGTGTGTGACGTACTGGATGCGATGACTCTCAGCGATGGCAGGTGCGATGCCCGCCTGTCGTTCGTACTGGCGGCCGTGTAATTCGGCCAAATCACATAACACTTCGCAAAGAGCCTCGGTGTCATCGAGCGCCTCTGCGAGTCGGCGACTCTCTTCGTACGCGGCGAGGGCCTGATCGATCTCACCCTCGAATAGGAGCACGTCGCCCAGCAAATCGAGCGCCACAGTCCGGATCGAGGAGGGATTGGCTGCACCGGTCAGCTGCGCAAGTAGACGTCCAGCCTTTGCAACCTCGCTCGCACTTATGTACGCGTTCACGAGCTCGAGCTGAATCGAAGCCCTTGAGTCGTCCCCGTCGAACACGACACCATCCGATGACTCCAGCGCTTTTCCAAAGAGCGCCGCGGCCTCAGTGGAGGCTCCCGTGGCCTGCGCGTTGCGGGCCGCCCTCAGCAAGTATGGGAAAGCATCTGCGTACTTGGCGGCCAGATACAAGTGCTCTCCGATCAAGGCGTCCCAGTCCTCGTTGGAACTCGCCCGCAAATTGGAGATGACGCCGGCAACCTGGGCGTGTAACCGGCGCTTCCGCAGTCCACTTAGCTGCGCGTAGAGCACGTCACGGATTTTGCCGTGTGAGAATTCGAAGGATTCGTCACTCGTCTGGAGCTCACGAATTAAATCCACGTCCAGGAACTTTTCCATGTCACGCAGGAGTTCGTCCTCTCCTGCCTCCATCAGGCCGTGAAGTACGGCAAAAGCAAACCGTCGGCCGACGACTGCGGCCAGTTCGAGTTCGTGCCTCTCTTCGACGTCGAGCAGATTCAATCGAGAGGCAATAACCTCCTCCACGGAGTCGGGGATATCCCAAGACCCAATGTCTCCATCGAACAACCAGACATCGTCGACTTGACTCAGCGAAACTCGGCCGGACCTTGGATCGGGAGAGCAAAGCATTCGGATCAGCTCACGGGTAAAGAGCGGATTTCCCTCCGTCTCTTCGTAAAGCTTCCTGGTGACCGTCTCCGGCAGTTTAGCGGGACCGCCGAGCAATGATTCCACGAGTGACCCGAAACCCACGACGTCGAAGCCCCGGATCTCGTGATTCTGATAGACGCCTTCCATACGTCGCGCGGAAGCGATGACAGGACGGATGGGGTGCGTGGGTTCCGCTACCCGGTCGGAGCGAAATGCCCCGAGGATGACGACGGGACCTTCATTGAGGCGCGAGACTAAACAGATCAGCGCGTCAGCGCTCCCAACGTCCAAGTGTTCGAGATCGTCGATGAACAGCAGTCTCGGCGAGGATCCGGTTTTGCGATAGTCACCCATGATTACGTTGGTGAAAGTGGCCACAATGGCTTCTCTGCGGCTGGCTGGATCAGCAGAAATTGATTCGCTTACGGCCGCCATCTCGACCTCGGACGAACCGGATCCGAACTGCTCGGCGACTAGCTCTCCAACGGGCCGGCCCCCCGCCATCTGCCGTACGAGTTCTCGCACCGGGAAGTAGCTCATCCCCTCGTGGAAAGGTTCACATGCCGTGCGGACGCAGTCATAGCCCAGGTGTTCCGCTTCCTCCAACACCGCTTCGGCAAGTGCCGACTTTCCCGCCCCGCTAACCCCGCTGAGCATGATCACCGCTCCGGCGGGACTGATTTCTCGGCTGCTCACGCGTTCGAGGGTCCTGCTGATCTGCGCCAACTCCACGTCTCGGCCATACAACCCGCCGACAATATTGCGATTCACCGACACCCCAAATATGCCCACATCGCACCGGATAGGCGATAGTGGGTTCATGCTATGGGCGGCTCAGGCGGAGGTCAAGGATTCGCGTTGACTCATCAAGGAGGTGCCCTGGTGGCGGCACGTCCGCCTGCGGTCATGCCCGCCGCTTCATGGATGTCAACGAAGGACATTGCGAGACGAAAGGTCCACGCCCGGTGCAGTCCACCTCATGTGCCGACATCGCCGGCGGAATCCCCCGCAGGTTCAAACCAACGCACGCGAATTAAGCCTTGAGGCTTACGCGAACTGGAGCCTTGCCATGACAGCCCTTGGCTCCATCGTCCGGCACCACCTAGTCCAACACGCCTGGAGGGGTATACGAGAACTGGAGGCGTATACGAGAACCTATCCAAAGCCAACAAGGAACCCGGCTGGAAACCGTAGCTGCACCAGTAGATGGACTCTGGGTCGTTTTGCCATCCCGGTTTCAGGCAGTCCAGCGATGAGTCATCATCAACTGCTTGGAGGAACGGAAGTTCGCCCGGGAGCCGACGCAACACATGTGCCAGGCCGATGGAACTCAGTCCCCGCTGAATCACCTCAAGGCCTGCCCGGCCTGCCACGGCGCTGTTGGAGGGCAGCCGCTTCACCCAAGGCTGTACATCGGTATGGCATCTGAGTAATTTGTCCCATGCTGGTGGTTGAGAAGCTTCACGACGCGAGGCTCAGAGGCATCATGCTCCGAGGTGTAATCCGGGTTGCACCCCGGCCAGCCCTCCCCAACGACCTCAATCTTCACACAATCCCAAGCCACGCCGGGCGGGAAGTAACGCAAGTAGATCGTCATGGCCGTAGTACAGCTGTCTCCAAGGTCGAGCTCCAGGCAGAAGACATAGTCCGTTGCCTGGAGCACTCCCCTGGCAGGGCTGGAGCTGTGAAAACGGAACCCAGGGTACTTGGCCAAATACTCGTTGGCGCTGAAGCAATCTCCCGGGATGCTGTGGGAGCACCACTTTCCCTTCAGCTCCTCAGGCATCCCCGGGACTGAGCGCGACAGTCTCGCCTTTTCTGCACTGGCCTTGATGGCGCTCACAGACGGAGTGAAGCGGAACTGTCGGACATCATCGCTCAATGTAGAGTCGCCGATAGCAGAGAAGATCTTGAGGCTGATGCCAGCCGTACCGATGCCCAAGCCAATGAGCCCGAATTTGGACAGGATTTTCTGTGCGTACACCGTGATCCATCCGCCCGACAAGTGCGGATAGCGGTCGGCCAGGAGTGTCCTGACTCCCCGGTGGACCGCGTCCTTGGCCTGATCGGTGCCCAGGCAGGCGAGGGCCTTCCGGTATGCGTCCACCGCGGTGCCCCTGGCGCCAATCGTCAGCAGTTCGTGGCCGCACTCCATCAGGGCCATCGTCGAGGCCACCGCGGTGATGGGGCTGTCCCCGCCAGCAAGCCCGCCGATCTGGCTCCATATCGTAGCCGCCGCGGTATAGAACCAGCCTGTCTCCACCTGAATCAGGGGTTTGCCACTGTTGCCGTAGTAGAGCTCTTCCAATGCGGCCCGATTGAAACCGAAGTGCATCTCCCCGAACGGCTGGACCAAGTATTGGCGTTTGTCGAAAGGGTTTTTGGGGAGCTCCGCCGCAGCTGCCATCGTCGCCAGATCCGTCGGCCCGGCCTGCCAAAGGTCACTCCAAGCCCAGACAGGGTCGATGGCAAGTGTGACTTTCGCGGCAGTGTCCCGGTTCATCTTTAGCTTAGCCACCAGGAGGTCGCTGTTGTTGGCGTCCTTGCCCCCGCACCACAGGATGGGTGAGTTGATGTCGTCGAAGAACTGCGGGTCCGCCCAGGCCGGCACCGGTTGCTCGCAGCTGACCCCGCTCGATGCAGCGTTGCCCGTCACTTGGCCCAGCGCGTTGAAGAGCTAGTCGAAGAATCCGTACTGCGAGAAGTGCGAGACCTTCGCCGTTGCGGTCTTGCGGTCCTCGGAGAGCTCCGTGGGAATTGGCTCCCAGATCTTGGCGCTCTCATTCCAATGGGCGGCAACGACGACGTGGTCCTGTGCCACTGGGGTCTCCAGAATCATCCGGACCGAGGCGCCGGCATCAGGGAACGATCCGCCGTCCATCTCGTACGCTGACAGGCCGACGAGCGTGGCTGCCGACGGCTGAGCCAGCAACTGTTCTTCAGTAGGAGTTTTGGCCGTGACCTGCGCCCGAAATCCTGAACCTTCCGGGAATTCCACGGTGGTGGACCAGCCTGGACCCAGCCCAACGGAGCCCTCAGCAGATGATGCGGGCCGGGCCCACGGCTGCCACACCAAAACTGCTGCTACAACTGCCGCCACCACGGCCAATGCCACCAACACGAACCTGGTTTTCACCGAATCCCCCATTTCCGCTTCAGGATTCCATGTCTACCACCCGGGTTCGGTCATCGGCCATCATCGGCCATCCATTACGCCGCGTTCAGCCGCGCCATTGCCATCGGAGAAGCATCGCGTTAGGCGCCGACGTGGCCACCGTGGGGATCAGCATCCACTGCGCCAGCACCGGAGCCTACCTTTCCGGCGGCACGTTTGGTTCAGCCAGGTCCGTCCGGATCACCACCGGCACACGTCGTGGAACCTTCCACTGGCCGCTGCAACCTTCCGTACTGACGGCAACTACACCCTGACCGTCCGCGCCACCGATACCATCGGCAACGCAAGCAACAGCAGCACAAACCACGTCATCGACCACAAGAAACCGCAGCTGCCGGGCCAACGACGACCAACACCCCGGCGGTCTTCAATTGTTTGCCAGACCCGAGTGGCTCCCCGGCATCAATCCCCATGAAACTCCTGCGTCACACGGGCAGGGCGTCGGCCTCTGGTGTACTGAGGCGGAATTCTTCGGCGGTGGGTACTTCGGTGAATTCGACGAGTTCGACCTGGTGTTCTTTCAGCACTTCCAGAACTTGGTGCGGGGTTACTCGGAAGAACTCACGTCGAAGGTTGACCTTGTTGACGCGCTGTTCCGCGAACGTCCTGTGCAGCATGGCTTCAGTGGCGACGGCATCGTCAGAGTAGAAAAGCGCATGCACATCAAAACGGAAAGGCACGGACGCATCTCCCAGTTCGTTGACCCGGTCCATCGGCTCCAGCCTGCGGGTCATCCCGATCTTGACCATGTTCTCCCCAAAAGCACCGATATTGGAAATGACGTACACGTAACCGGCACGTATATTCGCAGCTCGCCGTTCCACGTCAGCAAGGGCAAGCTCATCCTCAGCGATTTTAGCCCTCATGCGTTCGGCACCTTCGAGATCCCCGTTGGCTATCAGTGCGTCCAGGGTTGCCTCGTGCATGGCGCGTTCCTTGGCAAGCTTTTCCCGGGCCGCCGCCAGTTCAGCTTCGGCCTTATTTTGTTCGCGCAGCTCTTCGCGGCGGGCGCGCTCCATTTCCGTCTCAGCGGCAAGGACCTGAAGGTGTTCTGTAGCGAGGACCATTTCCTGGATGCGCAGGTGGTGATAGGTCTCGTCGACTCGCAGATTGATCATCGTACCTTGGCGCTCGATCTGTTCCATTGCCTTAGTCAGGCGAGCTGTCGCCGTTGCCAGATCGCCGGCCTTGACCGTTTTTACACAGTTTTCGGCTTCTGCGTTATATGCGCGAAGCATGATGGTCGACATCTGGTTCACAAACTTCATACCCTGCTTCGCGGAGTTGTTGAACGTGAAGTTCGACGTGGCATGAATTGCCTGTTTGGTCCGGGCCATCTCCTTGTACTGGGCACGGACCGATTCCAGCTTGGCGGCCAGGTGCGCGGAGTGCTCAGCGGGATGTTCGAAATCGAAGACACCGACTTCCTGAAGCACGGCAGCGGCTCGAAGGCTCACCAGTTGGCCTTCTGCTTGAGCCAGTTCGGAGCGCAGCTCGCGAAGGTGTTGCTCAAGACGCTGGCTTTCGGATGCCCACGTCCTTCGTTCGTTCTCCATGGTGCGCCGGAGTTCGTCCCGGCTGGCTTCTATCTGGTCGAATTCGAGGAGTCCTCGCTCGTCCAGGATCCTTTGCAACCGCTCTACATCGGCCAAAGCAGTCTCGGCGGTCTTCTTTGCACCGAAGAACCCGACCTTTCGCGGCCCTCCAATCCGGGCCTGATCCGCTACCTGCTGTTGCTGAAAATGATCTTGTACCTGTACTGGCTCCTGCGGAGAGTTCTGTAGCGGGGCTGGCTGCTGTGCCTGGGCTGGTTGGACGTGATCGGTCCACTGCCGACCGTCCCAGTAGCGAACAAAGCTGGTGTTTTGCGGGTCTGTGTACCAACCGGCGGGGACGCTCACGAGGGGAACCTATCGTCGTCGAAACAATTACTACGGGTTCAACGCTCAGCCGGTCCGATCACCCTGTACAACTCCCCCAGGACGATCTTGCCTTACTCGCGAAGGAAGTTGAAGTTTTCTTAAGACATTTCAAGCCTGTCGGCTCAAGGCCAACGAAGA
This sequence comes from Paenarthrobacter sp. RAF54_2, assembly GCF_052113945.1. Taxonomy (NCBI): domain Bacteria; kingdom Bacillati; phylum Actinomycetota; class Actinomycetes; order Micrococcales; family Micrococcaceae; genus Paenarthrobacter; species Paenarthrobacter sp. RAF54_2. The sequence continues at coordinate 165,629 of NZ_JBFRDV010000003.1, read as the reverse complement.
TGCCTTATGGCTAGGTGCAAACCTGCAAGCGCTGAGATGTTTTCACTTCGCGGACCCGAAGCGGGCCAACCCCTGCGTCGAAACGGTTTAGAACAATGTCACGAGGGTCATAGCGCCACTGCCAGTCCCGCCCATGAATGACCAGAAGCAACACCGCTGTTTGTCATTCTGATATTCCGATCACTGGGCGGGACATCCGCGCAACCAGGGCGCTACGCGCCGGACCCGACCCGGAAACTTCGCTCGGCGCTCCTGCGTCGCTCCCATCCTCCCGAACTTTCCGCCCCTGCCCCGGTCCCCCAAGTTGCACTCCAGCCCCTACCCAGCGCACAGGTCCCCTATCAGAACGGCCCACAGAACCAACGACCACAGGAACAACACACAAGGCAAAGGAACAGGACAATGAACGCGCTCACCATCAAAGACCCCGCAGACCTACTCAGCTTCATCGGCCACACCCTCGGCTTCTGGCCCACAGAAAGCCTCGTCTGCATCACCCTGGATGAAAACAAGGTGGGCGCCACCCTCCGCATCGACCTCCCCCGCCAACCAGGAACCGAACTCCCCTACGCCCGCACCGTAAGCAGCTACCTGACCAGCGACACCACCGCGACTAGCATCGTCTTCGCCGTCTACACCTCAACCCAATCGGAGCCAGGACAGCCCAAACCGCACGCAGCGACGATTGCAGCTCTCACTGCAGTTCTCGCAGAGAATGCCATCACCATTCGAGACGGGATTTTCGTCAGCGACGACGCATACTCCCCCTACGACAGCGAGCCCGGGCAGGACATCAGCCTCCCCATCAGTTCCACTGAGTACAGCCAGGTCAATGCCGAATTCATCTACCGCGGCAGCACCATCGAACCCACCAACCGAATCATGCTGCCAGCCGCGACACAGGAAACAGCAAAATCAACCGCCGTCGAAGAACGCATGCACACCATCCGCACACAGCCCCCTGACGAAACCGCAGGAGAAGCAAGCCTGCTCTGGACAAGGATGCTCGAATCAAGGGACTTCCCCACCGACGAGGACTGCCTCAGCCTGATCGCCAGCTTCCAATTCCCTCACATCCGCGACCGGCTCATGACCGACATCCCCGGAATCGACGAACCACCACAACACATCCTCTTCGCCCAAACCAACACCCCACCGAAATGGTCCCGCATCGAATGGGCACAACAACTACTCCTCCACGCCTACACAAGAACCAGCCCCCAACACGCAGCACCCATCCTCACCACCATCGGCTACATCAACTGGTGGCAAGGCCGAGGCTCCAAAGCACACCAATACCTCCAACTCGCCCTCGACACCGACCCCGGCTACCGCTTCGCCAGACTCACCGACCAAATGCTCGGAGCCGGCATCATCGCCGGCTGGAACACCAACAAAAACACCGCCTACAAAACCCACCTCGACATGCCATAGCCGACTCTAGGTTGCCGTAGAGCTTCACGGCGGCGGTGCCGTTGACGGGGAAGTCATCCTGGCCGCCACAGTTCCGACACCAGCCATCTGGAACTATGCTGCCAGCCGAAAAGACCCCTCGCAGACTGCAGATATGTGCCGCTTCGAGAACGACCGACAAAAATTTGCATGCCTCCTTTTCATGGTTTCAAGCTGAAAGCCGCCGTAGGGAGACAAAGTCGCAATTCAAATCATGGGTGCCGCAGTTCCACGCACTAATTCCCTGATTTAGGTTATGGCGTCTCGCTCGCGACGAGCGTAGCGTCGATCTAGACAGCAGGCGACGACGAGACCCCCGCTTTCGATAGACTCGCCGCCGCCGGCAGAGGAGAACCCGCCTAAGGAGCCGGGATGGCAGCAGGGTGGAACGCTGACACCGCGGCTGGGCCGTTGGGTGGCACTGTCACTTTGGTGGAGGGGTCAAACTTTTGCATCTCCCTGCCCAACGGTGACATCCTTCCCGAGTACCCGCATGGGGTCTTCCATCGGGACACGCGCATATTGTCCGGCTGGACGCTGACCGTAAACGATCAGCCCCTTGAGCCTTTATCGGCGGAGGTCAAAGAACCCTATCGCGCACTGTTCGCTGGTCGCGTTCCTCGGTCCGACGCGTATGCCGATAGCCCGCTGGTTGTGGAGCGGCTACGGGATCTTGGTGCCGGAATATTGGAGGAAATTACGGTCTGGAATTACTCGACGGAGCCCATTGACTGCGTGATCGTTCTTAAAGTCGAAGCGGACTTTGCCGATGTGTTTGAGGTTAAGGCTGCGCGGATACAGCATTCTTGGGAAGAGTCCCGCGAGTACGTCGATGACTCATTATCCATTCAGGGGCGATGGCAAAACCTCCGCAAGGCCGTAGTCGTGACAGCCCCGGGAGCCGACGTGACGCCGGACGCTGTTACCTTTCGAGCAGCAGTTCCACAGCACGGGCATTGGAGTGCTTTGGTGAGCGTAGTACCCGTCTCGGACGGAGCGGATTCCGTGGCCCCATTCGCTCATCCAGATGCGGACGGACTATCCGAAAGCGATCGACGTCGTCGGGCTTGGGTGGCCAAAATTCCAGTTTTCCAAATAGGAAACGGCTCCATTGAGCGAACGCTGCGTCGTAGCTACGACGACTTGGGTTCACTCAGAATCGAGGATCCGCAGCATCCTGACCGCGTGGTGGTGGCGGCTGGTGCGCCATGGTTCATGACTCTGTTCGGAAGGGATTCGCTGTGGGCTTCTGCGATGGCCCTTCCGGTGGACCCGTCGCTGGCACTAGGAACCCTGCAGACTCTGGCTGAGCGTCAGGGTTTCGTAGTTGATCCGGCCAGCGAGGAGGAACCCGGCAAAATACTGCATGAGGTCAGGCTGGATGTTTCCACAGGGTTGGCTCTGGGTGGCAAGTCAGCCTATTACGGCAGCGTCGATGCGACGCCTCTATTCCTGATCGTGCTTGGTGAGGTGAGCCGGTGGGGTTTTGCAAAAGAGACCATCGCCGCGCTCATGCCGCACGCCGACCGCGCCCTGGAATGGATTGAGCACTATGGCGACAAGGACGGCGACGGTTTTGTTGAGTACGAGCGCCTTAGTGTGCAGGGGCTCATCAACCAGGGATGGAAGGATTCCTGGGATGGCATCAACTTCGCCGATGGGAGACTTGCAGAGCCGCCAATCGCGTTATGTGAGGTGCAGGCGTACGTCTACAGCGCCTACATGGCGCGCGCATGGATGGCCTACGACGCCGGCGACGTAACCCGCGCATCCGAACTCGCCGAACGCGCGGCCATTCTAAAGAAGCGGTTCAACGAGCAGTTCTGGCTTCCGGAAAAGGGTTACTACGCGGTTGCTTTGGACAAGGACAAGCGCCCTGTCGATGCCTGTGCATCCAACATGGGGCACTGTTTGGCCAACGGAATCGTGGATGAAGACAAGGCGCGGATGGTCGTTGACCGGTTGATGTCGCCGGAGATGTTTAGCGGCTGGGGCGTGCGCACGCTGGCGACGGACATGGGCGCTTACAACCCTGCAAGCTATCACAATGGCTCCGTCTGGCCACATGACAATGCCATCATCATGGTTGGCCTTATGCGCTACGGCTTCGTCGAGGAGGCGCAGCGCATCGCTACGGCCTTGCTGGAGGCCGCCGAGTACTCCAATGGCCGTCTGCCGGAACTATTCTGCGGCTTCAGCAGAGATCGGTACGCACAGCCGGTGCCCTATCCCACGGCCTGCTCGCCTCAGGCGTGGGCCGCCACCACCCCGATCATGCTGATAACCACCTTAATGCGCTATGACCCCCATGTTTCCCTGGGCAAAGTGTGGATGGATCCGGTCCTACCGGAGTCTTACGGGAACCTGCGGATCACAAATGCTCCGATGGCCAATGGCCGGATCTCTATAGAGATCTCGGGCTCTGATGTCTCCATCAACGGGCTACCCGAAGGAATGAACTATCAGCGCGGCTATCTACCGTGGCTTGGCGACTTGATGGAACAGGTCACAACACGCCCCAATAATCCAGGCTCTGCACGCTGAGACAAGGGTTTTCCAGGATCTACTCACCAAGCAAGGTGGGGCGCGGACGAGTTCCTGCGCCCCACCTCGTGGCGTTTCGGGAGCCCCTAAGCGCCCACGGAAACTAGCCCTCCAGGATTTACACGAACGGCCTGCTGCAAAAGCGTCCTCACGTGGCTGCTTGGGACAGGTGTTCCGGGTGTGTCAACGATCCATCGGAGGCCCTCCGCCGGCGACATGTTTTCCGGACGAGTGCTTGGCATGTATGGCGCAACATAGACAGGTGTGCCTGGTTCAAATCGCCAGCTCTCTGCGAGGCTTCCAGCAAAGACGGCGTCATACCCGATCCGGTCGATAAAATCACTAACTACATCTTCAGCCTGCTGGGAATCTGTTGCGAACGGAAGCGCGCTCCTACTTGAGGCGCCGGCAGGTCTAGCGCTGGAAGCGAGATTCGCAAACGAGATGGCGTTGAAGGTCTTCACGACGAAACTGTCCGACAGGTGACTCTGCACAAGCTCACTGGAGGTGGATGCGCCCTCATCAAGCAAGGCAATGTGCCCATCACGTTCCGGGTAGTAATTCATGGTGTCTATGACCACTTTTCCTGCCAAATCTGCCGGAGATAATTTCCCATAGTTCGCAAGCGGAATGCTTGCTACTACCACTGGGCCCGCGTGGGCAGCTTCAGCTGGAAATCCGGCCCGTACATTTGGTCCAAGCGTCGACACTACCTCGGCCAAGGTGCTGGGGTCCCTTGAGTTACTCAGAATCACCTCCATACCCGCATTGACCGCGAGCCGAGTCAAAGCTCTCCCGATCATTCCTGCACCGATTATTCCAATTGTCGTCACCGCTATTGCCCCTTCTTGTTGTGATATGGCAGTACACTGCCATATTTGACGTTAGCATTACTGGCAGAGAACTGCCACATAGTATGGTGTGAGAGTGAACAGCATTGAATCTCCGCTTCGAGCCGACGCAGCACGAAACGCCGAACGCATCATCCGGGCAGCCCGAGTTTTGTTTCTGGACGAAGGTCCACAGGCCTCCTTGGAAGAGGTAGCCGTCCAGGCGGGCGTTGGGGCGCGAACGCTGTATAGACATTTTCCGAGCAGGGAACATCTGGTGAAAGCAGCATTGGATCAGTGCATCCAGGAGGACGTCGCGCCGAAGATCCGAAGCGCGGTTTCTCAGCCTGACCCGCGCGTTGGTCTCACCGAGGTGATGACCGCCGCTACAGACATGGTGGCACGCGAGGCGAATATCATTGCGGCCGCCCGGGACGCCTTGGTGCCCACTGCGCGCGCAGCCAGCATCATCACCACCGCACTAGCTGAACTTCTACACCGAGGACAAGCAAGCGGGCTAATCCGACCAGACGTGTCCCCCCGTGACCTGTTTACATTCCTGGCGATGCTGACCAGCGTCCACTGGGGCCGCGGAGTCGAAGGCAGTGGACCCAACCGGGCCATCGCTCTACTTCTTGAATCACTGCGTCCTGCTGATGCCAAGGCGCTGCCGGAAATCGATTCGGACGAGTGTCAAATACCGGGGACCAGCCACCGAAGTTAAACGATTCCTGTACAACGTAGTTAGCGGCGGTAGCGTGAAGAAAGGGTGGAAACGCGAGTAGCCCACGACACGCGTCGGACTTTTTGATCCGATCCCAGCGCGCTGAGATCCCCTTTAATCCAGGGCTGCCGCAGTGGGGCGAGCGTCAACTTCTGGAACTTCGCGGGCGCTTCCGGCGCGCATCCGCGCGAGCCTCAAGCCCAACACCATGAAGGCCACGCCGGCAATACCGAGGCCAACAGCTCCATACAGGGCGACCGTGTAGCTTCCCGTAAGGTCAAAGCTCGCTCCCCAGAAGGGCGTAGAGAAGGCCGCACCGATGTAGTAAAGAGTCATGACGATGCTATAGACAGGAGCGAACCGGGCCTTACCGACAGCCAGATTGACGAACAGAGGAATGATGACCAAGTACGACGTGAGTGCTAGAGCCACAAACGGAATGACGGTCATAAGGCCTTGGATTCCGAACACCATGGCAAGTCCCCCGAATCCGACCCCGTATGCGACGAGCATTGTAAATGCGCTGCCCTTGTACCCGTATCGGTCGTAGATAACGCCGACGATCGGCTTAAGTAGGATCTGCCAGATGGCAAAGTATGAGACGATCAGGCCTGCCGTTGCCGTGTCGAGACCTTTAGTTTGAACGACCGGAGACACCAAGACAAGTATTCCGGACTCCATTGAGATTAAGAAGGCGCCGAGAGTAAGCAGCGCGATCGGCATGCGTAGTCGCAACGTGCGGAGTGCCGGTGGTCGCGCGTCGGATTCGCCGGGACGGCGGACCATGTTTGGAGGATTCCGAACCAGGAAGACTCCGGTCAGGGCTATGAAGACGAACACGAAACCCGCCAGGATCTGGACTGACCCCGACCAGCCCACTGCCGAGACCAGAGCTGGGATGGTCAACCCCCAGGCGATCCCTCCAATGGCAGTTCCAGTGAGGGTGGCACCCAGAACCATGCCCCGATGCCTATGATCGTTCCAACCGTTGACCACAATCGTCGCGGGTATGACTGTACAGAATCCCCAGCCGATTCCAATGAACGCGGCTGCCAGGTACATCGGCCCAAGTGCAGTGGTCATTGACAGGATGAGCATCCCTGCGGCTGACCAAATGCCTCCTACAATAATGAGCTTCCGTATGCCAACCCGCTGGGCCACGCGTCCAACGAAGGGAAGCACGAGCGCTCCCAGAACTGCGATCAGCGAGTACTGGACGAGATACGCGCCGAGGGTCGTCTGGAAGTGGGTGGCGCCGGACGGCACCAGGAGACCAAAACCCGTAGTAGACGTTGAGAACGCGATCATGATGAAGAAGGCCCCGATTGTCGACCGAAGCCTTCGCCCTTTGTGTATGAAGGTCGCTTCGGGAGTTCGCTCCAGGACGTCATTGTCACTAGTAGACATGGGTGTACCGATCTTTCTATGGGTGAAGATGCCAACTGGATTCCAAACCGGGACGAGCGCGCTCAACCTCAGCTAATTACGGATATCACTGAACGATGAATAGCGGGGCCGGCATTTTGCGGCTGCTGCGCTCTCCCCCACGGAAGCGCACTAACCTCCATTGAAGATATGGCAGGCGTGCCGCGAAGTTACCGAAGGTTTTGAGTAGCGGGCGATTGCCCTAGTAGGCATGTTATCTAAGTCACAGCCTAAAATCAACCAACAATTTGACTGAATCTTTGGCATCTATTTACGATCCCCATACCAACGAACGGCGCTGACACCCCGTCCGATCAAACGCAGGAGGTCATCACCCTGGACGAATCCAGACTGATGACCTCATTCCCACAGCTAAGGAGGACACAGGTTCTCCAGCATCGAAGTCGTTGACCCAGCAATCCAACCCTCTATTGGCGCTAGACCCAGCTGGGAAGCATTTCCGCTCTGTATCGGGCTCCGAAGCCGCCGCTAGGCAAGATTCCCGCGATTCGGTCCAGATCACTGCGCGTCAAATCAACGTTAACGGCGTGGATATTTTCCTCTACTCTTCGCGGGTCACGGGACCCGGGAATCGGGACAATGTGTTCGCCTTGAGCAAGTAACCACGCGAGGGCTAACTGCGCCACGGTAACCCCTCGAGTATGCGCAAATTCAGATAACTGGCGCGTTGCTTCCACGTTCTTCTCAAAGTTCCCTGGTTGCCAGCGCGGATCGTTTGCCCGCATATCTGTCTGGGCGTCGTAGGCGCTAGCTGGCTGGGCAGTGCCAGTAAGGAAACCGCGGCCGAGCGGGGAGTAAGGTACGAATCCAATGCCAAGCTCCCCCAAGACTGGAAAGAGTTGTTCGGCGTCCCGTTCAAAGAGGGAATATTCCGTCTGGAGTACCGATACAGGTTGGATCTCATGGGCGGCGCGAATAGTTTTCTCGCCCGCCTCGCTGAGTCCAAAGTATTTCACTTTGCCAACGTCAATCAGATCCTTGACCGCACCTGCCACCTCCTCTATGGGAACAGCCGGATCTACACGGTGCTGATAGAGAACGTCGATATGCCCTGTGTCCAGATACTTCAGGCTATTATCGACAACTTCACGGATGTGAACCGGATTGCTGTTTAGGGACCAATCGGGATTATAGCCGAATTTAGTGGCGACGGTTACGTCGTCACGGAATGGAGCGACTGCCTTGCCCACAATCCGCTCATTCTCTCCCCAGCCATAAAGCTCGGCGGTATCGAAGAACGTTACACCCAGCTCGTGGGCCCGTCGAATAGCCTTGATGCCGCCCTGTTCGTTTGAAGATCCATAGGCTAGGGAGATTCCCATTGAACCATAGCCCAAGGCAGATGTAGTCAGGCCTTGCTCGCCCAATATGCGCTGTTTCATGTTTCCCTACTGTGTTCTGGACGTGATTGATTGATTTGCTTTTGCATCTAATTTTCACGCGGACCGTATTCTCCTTCAGCCAGTCGTGCAACGGACGACCACGACTCCCAGGTATCGAGTCGCCCTTTGTACACGTCGGGCAGGAGTCGGAGAGGCGCTTCTCCAAAAAAGACCCTCAGGGGAGGCTGTTCCGCATCTACAACCGCAAGGATTGCGGTGCCAAATCCGAGGGGCTTTGGCGAAGGCGTCGCGAACATTTGAGAGAGCGCTGTACGAACCCCCGCGTACTCGGGCATCTGCTCAACAAATGTCGCGGAAGAACCTGCCCAATCAGTATCAAAACCGCCAGGCTCGACGATAGTGACATTAATCCCAAAGCCAGCCAGTTCTTGTGCAATACTGTCCGAATAGCCCTCCAGCGCCCACTTAGAGGCGTGGTAGGCGCTTAGTGTTGGGAATGTTGTCACGCCTCCGATGGATGAGATTTGTACGATATGACCAGATCCTTGTTGACGAAGAATGGGTATAACTTCGTTCGTGACGGAGACCGCGCCGAAGAAGTTGGTCTCCATCTGGTCTCGAACCTGCTGCAATGAAACTTCCTCGGCAGTTCCGAATAGCCCGTAGCCAGCGTTGTTGATCACGATGTCCAAGCGACCAAATGTATCGTGTGCGGAACGGACGGCACTCTTGACCTGTGACTCACTCGTGACGTCAAGTGCGAGAGGCAGGATTGCGTCGCCGTAGCGCTCCACGAGATCAGAAAGCATCTCGATATTACGGGCGGCCGCCGCGACACGATCACCTCGTTCGAGGGCCGCTTCTACGAATACCCGACCGAATCCCCTTGATGCTCCAGTCACAAACCACGTCTTACCCATAACTTTTCTCCTTTTCCTGGACTGCTCGAATCGATTAGAATGATGCGGTTAGAGCTGTGGGGCAAGCTGAATTAGTGCGCGTCTGATTCTTCGTCGACTCTCCGTGCGCGAAGCGCGAAGTAGGAAGCCGCCGTCACTATCACTCCTGCAAGGACCAATGGAGCGCCAGGACCGATTCCCTCCCCGATGACTCCACTGATGATTGGTCCGAGGATCGCGGCCAGATCGAACATGATCCAGTAGAGCGCGGCTCCCTTGGCAGTGCGCCCAGCTTGCCTATCCCCCAATAGCGCACTTGATGGTGGTCCGAGAAAGCTTGCTGCGAGCCCCGTTGTTATGAATGACAGCAAGACGACGAGTAAGACTGTGGGAAATGCCAGCATTCCGAGCGCGCACAATGCCAAGGCGAAGCCGCAGAGAATTATAGGTATTCTCCCAATGCGATCCGAGATAGCGCCGGCAAAAGTGTTTCCAGCGAGCTGAAAGGCCGCCGCAAGTGTCAGAAGTAGGCCTACAAACCCAACAGCCAACCCAAATCCTTCGAGGTAAGCCGGAAGGTAGGCCACACGTAAGCCATAAAACACCCAGCCAGTTACAAATTGGCAAGCCAACGCCGCCGCCATAGGACGATCACGAACAATGTCCAAGAGGGATGCGCTTTCGGGCTGCGGAATTTTCACGACCCGCTTACCTGCGGCGTCAAAAGCACGGCTTGCCGTTCTTAGTGTGATCAAGGTAAGGGCCGCGCCGGACAGCATCGCCGACCCTGACCAGAGAAGCGGCGCTTGGGGACCTATGAGTGCCAATCCCGCTCCCAAGGCAGGTCCCGAAACTGTTCCCAGGGCGAAGGCACCGAAGTAGAGACTCATCGCACTGCCACGCCGGCTTGGAGGCGCCAAGGCAATTAGTATTGCTGTGGCAGTAGTGGTGAATGCTGCACTACCAATACCAGCAACGCACCTCAGCGCGATAAAAACTCCAAAGTCGGGACTTACCCCAGCGGCGACCGTTGCCACCCCCTGCAAAAGCAACCCCAGGCCGAGAACCCACGTTAGCGACCACCTGTCCAGATATCTGGCGAATACGAGGTTGGCGGCAAGGCGCGCCGCGGCCAGTCCACTGATCGCCATGCTCATAGCCGTGGTCCCCACACCAAAGAAATGCCCCAGTGTTGGAAGTATGGGTGCGATGACGCCGATGCCGAGGGCTGAAAGAAACCCTACGCTTGCTATGACGTAAACCGGGGCGGGAAGTTTTTGCATTTGTCTCCGAGACATTTCGGGTGGAGTAGGGCGCTGCAGGCCCCAGGAGTGCCTTCTCCGCCGCAGCCCGGATACAAGCCGCGGTCTGCGTCCAGCCAAGATCACCTAGTTGAGATGGCCTCGTGCTGTGCGAACGAGCTTTTTATTGGCAAACTCGTTCAGACCAAACTCTCCTAGTTCGCGGCCAAATCCGGAGGCCTTCACTCCCCCGAACGGGAGTTCTGGCTCGGTGCCAGCGGTGGCGTTTATCCCGACCATGCCCACCTCGAGCCTTAGGGCCACTTTCTCTGCCAGTTCGTGGTCGCCGCTCCAGACCGAACCTGCCAATCCGTAGATCGTATCGTTGGCGAGGGTAATGGCCTCGTCGACATTGTTGACTCGATGGAGGACGGCCACAGGTCCAAAGATTTCTTCATTCCAAGCACGCATGCCAGGTTTCACGTCCGCAAGGACGATAGGTGGCATGAATGCTCCCGAAAACTCGTGCGCGTTACCGCCGGCCAGCACCGTCGCGCCGGCCGCAACAGCCTCATCGACGATCCCTTGAATCTCCCGGCGCGCCTGCTCTGAAACCATGGGCCCAAGGAGGGTGCCCTCGGATGTTGGATCGCCGGGGACGATCGCGGCCATTGCATGTACGAACTTGGTAGTAAATGCCTCGTACGTGTCAGCCATGATGATGAACCGCTTAGCCGCCACACAGGCTTGACCCCCGTTTCCAATCCGAGCTGTCACCGCCTGGCGAACAACCCTGTCAAGGTCGTGATCATCGAGAACGATAAACGGATCGGACCCGCCCAGCTCAAGGACGACCTTTTTCAGGTGACTGCCAGCCAGTGCGCCAACTGCAGCTCCGGCTTTTTCGGAGCCCGTGAGGGAGACACCTTGTACGCGGGGATCCGCGATTACAGACTCAAGATCCGCGTGCCTGGCGAAGAGATTAATATATGCACCATCAGGCAAACCGGCGTCTTGGAAAAGCTTTTCGAGGGCAAGTGCTGATTGAGGACAGTTGGCTGCGTGCTTGATCAGGATGGTGTTACCCAACAAGAGGTTGGGCGCTGCAAACCGAACGACCTGATAGTAGGGGAAGTTCCAAGGCATGATGCCTAGAACCGGACCTATTGGCGCCGTCTTCACGACCGCACTGTCGCCACTGGAAGGAAACAGCGGCTGATCCTTCAAAAACTCCGATGCGTTGGCTGCGTAGTAATCAAGAATATTTTGGAAGAGTCGTGTGACTTCAGTCCTTGCCTGCTGAATAGGCTTGCCCATCTCCAACGTCGCGATCTGGGCAAGTTCCTCAGCGCGCTCACGGGCTAGTTCAGCCGCGCGGCTGAGCACGGAGACCCGTTCATCCACTGGTGTATCCCTCCAGGTGGAAAAAGCGGCTGTTGAGCGTGTGACGGCGCCCTCCAGCTCTTCCGGCGTCAACGTATTGTATGTCGCATGCACTTCCCCGGTAGCTGGGTTTTTTGTCGTATACATAGCATTCCTCTGTGTCTTTGTAGCTGCGCTGAATAGTTTGCAGGCCAGGGTGTGCAAGGGAATTCTCAGACACCTTGGCCTTGGCTCCGCTGTCCGGACCGAAAGCCTGCCAACCCCGCACTGAAAGCGTCACTTTCGGACTGAATCTGCTTACTGATGTGTTCCCCATACTCAAGTGCCGAATCCCACTGAGAGACCTCGTCAGGGATGGTCCACAGAGCACGTTTTGACCATTTGAGTGCCGCCCTATCAAAGCCAGCAACTCTGTCCGCCAGTTCCTGGACTGTTATCGCCAGGCCCGATAGGGGAACGGAAGCATTGACCATTCCCCAGTCGGCTGCGGTGGTTCCATTGATTCTCTGAGCCGTAAGGATGAGCCAGGCAGCGCGCTTACGACTGATGCGTAGCTGTGCGGCCGGACCAGCGAGAGTCGGATATAGCCCGAACCCCATCTCCGGCATACCGATCTGTGCTTCGTCCGCAGCCACCGCCAGATCTGCAACGTTAATTAAGGTGGAACCTCCACCAAGCGCGAATCCATTGATCGCGGCGATAACTACAGAAGGGTGATTTCGCAGTTCATTCTGAACTCCGACCCAAGTGCTTCTCCCGTCCAGTTCAGCAGTACCGGTATTTCCGGACGCATCTTCCGTGAGGTCAACTCCGGCACAAAATGCCGGTCCGTTTCCAGTCAAAATGATGACTTTCGACTGCCGGCATTCATCCAAAACTTCGATCAAACGAGTTCTGGCCGCCAAGTTCATGGCATTGCGCTTGCTCGGCCTATTCAACGTGACCCATGACACGCCATTATCTCGATGCTCGAGAAGAATCAGGTCAGCATTTTCTGAGAATCCCGTCATTAGGAGACCACCCGGAACTTTGGCAAGGCATAGTCGTCGTTGAGCGGTTCAAAGACTACCTCGACCTTTTGATCGCAGACGAGGTCTTCTGGTCCGTCAACAATGGTGCTCATGACCATCGGGCCATCATCCAGTTTCACCAAAGCGACAATGTAGGGCACGTCCTCAGAGAATGCGGGGAAGTACTTCTGATGCATGACGATCCATGACCACAATATTCCTCGTCCTGTGGAGGCCCGCCAGCTGAAATCGGGGTCCAGGGTCACAGGATCTATTGGCGACTCGGGATAGCGGGGAACACCGGAAGGTCCGTACTGAAGCCGGAATTCTCCTTTTACTGTTCCTTCCCAAAATTCGCGATTCAAGTCCGTGATCGTTGGCAGCATCTTTTCGAGTTGTTCCGGTGTGGGCACAGTCTCACTCTCCTATCAAAATGTGTGACGTCGTGATTGGGGATGCGCAAATGTATTGGGCAACGTTTGCGTCACGTACTTGTCGTTCGCCGGCTTCGCCTCGCAATTGAACGACGGCTTCGACATGATGCGCCCAACCCTGCATGTAGCTCTCGCCGGTGTGTCCTCCGGCGGTATTAATGGGACTCGTTCCATGCCGCCCTATCCTGTCAAGGCTCGCCCACTCCCAGGCTTGCCCTTGCGGGGCATAATTAAATCCTTCCAAGCTGAACAAGATGGTCGGCGTGAAATTGTCGTAGATCTGGGTAACGTCGACGTCTTTTGGCTTCAAACCAGTTTGGGTGTAGAGATCTTTCGCAACTTTTTGAGATGCATCGTAGAAAAAGCTGGGGCTCGTGTAGTAATTGCTTACATCCGCAGCAGACGCTGTCCCGGCAATCCTGACCGGACGATGCGGCAGGTCTTTCGCCCTGTCCATGGTGGTCAATATGATGGCAACGCCGCCGTCATTGATGATGCAGTAGTCATACAGTCTGAGTGGTTCGGCAATGAAGCGGGAGGCGAGGTACTGCTTGGCCGTTATCTGCTCGCGCATCACAGCAACTGGGTTCAAGGCCGCATTTTGACGGTTGTTAATGGCAAGCGGGGCCAGAGCACCATCAGGAACCCCGTACAAGTGGCGGTAGCGTTGATACATCATTGAGACGTACGCGCCCGGAGACGTCATTCCATATAGGGAGTCGTACACAGAAGTCGGACTTGCCGTGTAGCCACCGCCATACTTCATTTGCACCGACCTCCCGTTGTTGCCATAGACGCACGCGACAACGTCAGCCTGGCCAGTGGCAATCAGGGCAGTGGCCTGTTGTATGGCTACTCCGCTCATTCGGCCAGAGCCTTCAAGGCCGTTGATTACACGAACATTTCCTAATCCGAGTACATGGCCACCGTGTTCGTACTGAATCCTTGCGGTTAAAAGACCGTCGATGTCACTCTTCGCCAGGCCTGAGTCCGCTATGGCCAGTCGGAGGGCCTCGGCCCCTAATGCGTACTGGTCACGCTGGGCATCCCTATTGGCATAGAGTGCGCCAAAATCAGTTTGTCCGACCCCAACAATGGCAACTTCTCGTAGGTCATTCATATTTCTCCACTTCCATGAAACTGTGCACGAATCAACCATACGGTTGTTTGATGCCAGTACTAACGTCCAACAAACGGTTTCGAGCAGGTTCGCCTATATCGATGCAGGTAGGGGGACCAGGTCCCTCAATGGAATAGCAGCATTCGCCAGCAGAGCGGAGTCGACCACCGCACCTGCTGCTACTAGCTTCTTAGCGAAAGCGAAGTCCTTTGGACTATTTGCAATATCCGCCGAGATAACTACTCCGCCCTTCAGGTAAAAGACTGTGATGGCGCGAGCTCTGGAGGGGTCGGGCCGGACTACCAGTTCGTCGTAGCCCCGAGAAAGTCCGACCACCTGCAGTTTCACATCGAACTGGTCCGACCAAAACCACGGAACGCTGTTGAACGGGAGGCAGTCCCCCGTCAAGTTGGCCGCGACCCTCCTCGCCTGGGCGGAAGCATTTGGAACGGACTCCAGCCGGCTGAGCCCGCCGTGTTGCTGGTCTGGGTAGCGGGCCACATCTCCTATGGCGTAGATATCAGGGTTGGAGGTCTGCAGGTACTCGTTTACGAGGATGCCGTTGTCCACCTTCAGCCCTGCACCCAATGCAAGTTCCGTGTTGGGAACAAGGCCTATGCCTGCTATCAGGAAGTCCGCCTCGATCTTCGTGCCATCCGTCAGGTACAACGACTCAAAGTTTCCAGCGTCGTCGGTTTCAAACTTGTCAATGCAAGCGTTCAGCCGTATCTCAACCCCTTCGTCCTGGTGTAGCTGACGAAAGAAGCCCGAAACTACGGGAGACGTTACGCGAGAGAGCAGCCTGGGGTTGGTTTCAAGGAGCGTTACGTCCACTCCTAGGGAGCGCGCCACAGAGGCCATCTCAAGGCCGATGTACCCTCCGCCAACAACTACAATGCGCCTCGCCTGGCTCAGGTGTTGCCGAATGAGGGACGCGTCTCGGGCGGAACGCAGTGTAAAAACGTTCCTCGCCGCTGATAACTCAGGATTTGGGAGCGAACGAGGTCGCCCTCCAGTCGCAAGAATCAGTTTGTCGTAAGGAACGGTGGTTCCGTCTTCGAGAACGACATGACGTTCTATGCTGTTGAGGCTACTCACGCGAGCCTCCGTAAGTATTTCAATTTCATGGTCGCGATAGGACTCGGCTGACCGGAGAATAAGACCCCCCTCGTCCACCTCACCCAACAGGAACGCCTTCGAAAGTGGGGGGCGACTATAGGGAAGATGAGGCTCGTCCCCGATCAAGGTGATTGGCCCTTGATGCCCTGCCATACGCAGGGCCGCAGCTGCATCGCTGCCAGCTTGACCTGCTCCGACGATCACGACGTGATCTGTAGACGGCACCCGCGGCGCTTCGGTTACCACCGGACTACTGCGCTTCTGGCACGTGCACAATGAGGCCGTTGAGGTTGGCGTTGCACTTGAGCTGACATGACAAACGACTGAACTGCGTTGGTTCAACTGCCACGGCCTCCAACATTGCCTCCTCGTCCGGACTTGGAGTCCCAACCTTCCCGGCCCAGCCCTCGTCGACGAACACGTGACATGTGGCGCAAGAGAGATCCCCCCCACATTCGCCCACAATGCCGTCAACGAAGTTACTCACGGCAGCATGCATCACGGTTTCAGACTCGTCCGCCTGCACATGCTGTCGCTGTCCTGATTGATGGACATACACAATCTCTGTCAAAGCAACCTCCTCGTTGCCATCGGACGCTCATCGGCGTCACGATGAAAAATTCAACCAACTATTTGATTATAGACAGTCAGGCCACCAGGAGGCAATGGGATCTCTTATATAACTTGTTGGTTGACAGCCTTCGAAGGTAACCCTAAAGTGAGGAAATCCCGTCGTTTGGCCGTATCAAGGAGGATACTAATGACCCCAGCAGCGACATCTGCCGAGACCTTGCCCGATCTAAGCAAACCTGAGACGTTTAGCGAGGAAGTACCTCACGAAGCCTTCGACGCCATTCGGCGCATGCCCGCGCTCTACTGGCAACCGGCCGAGTTCGGAACTCCCAATGGCGGTTTCTGGGCTGTGACACGGTTCGAGGACATTCTGGAGTTTGAGAAGCGCCCCGACCTTTTCAGTTCCTGTGAAGGCCCCGGGTTTCCCCTAATGGGTAGTGGCCCAAACAACGAGTTCGGCGACAACCTGATGTTCATGGATCCGCCCAAGCACGGCCGCGTGCGCCGAGCGGCCGCCGCATCATTTGGGCCGCGAGTTGTAGCAAATTTCGACGGTTGGATCCGCGAGATCGTCGCCGAAGTGCTCGACGATACCCTCCCCTTGGGCAGGTTTGACTACGTGGAGCATGTGGCAAAGCTAATTCCCTCACGAGTCGTGGCACGCGTCCTGGGTGTGCCTTTCGAGCGACGGGGTGACATAGTGCGATGGACAGATGCGATCTTCCACGCCTCAGCTTTCCGAGATTCGGGCGCAGTTATGCTCAAACAGTCGGCCGATGAGATCTTTCCCTACATTCGGGAGTTGCAGCAGCAAAAACTGCGCGTTCCGGAAGATGATATGGTCACCGTTCTCGCCCAATACGTTGAACGCGGCGAGATTACCCAGGAGGAATACCAGTACTATGTGAGCCTCCTCATGGTCGCGGGGTACGAAACCACTCATACCTTGATTGGACAATCAATGCGTATGATCCTGGAAGACCCTGAGATCGCCGAACAGACGTGGCGGGATGTCGAGGCCGGCGAAACTATGCGTGTGGTCGACGAGTTCCTGAGGTTCATAACTCCTGCCATGAACATGGCGCGAGTGGCAACTCAGGATGTCGAGTTTCTTGGTCAACAAATCCGCAAAGGTGATGTCATCCAGCTCTACTTCGTAGCAGCCAACCGCGACCCCGCGGTGTACACGAATCCTCATGTGTTCAATCCGCGGCGACCTGAGACAAAAACCCTCGCATTCGGAAGCGGAGCACACCGGTGCATCGGCAACAGCCTCGCCAAACTTGAGGTGCGAATATTGCTGGAAGAGCTCCACAAGCGCTCAGTAAAACTGGAGCTCGACGGTATTCCCCGCCGCGGGCACAGTACTTGGATCAATCAATTGTTTGCGCTTCCCGTCAAGGTCGGATGAGCATGTCCTGCAGGGTCAACATGTGGCCCTGCAGGCCCTCCAATCTGAACAAGGTTTCCCTTGCTGTTGCCGCGCCCACGAGTTTGTTGCAGCATCAGGAAATCGTGCCTCGTTACTGCAACCCTGGCACGCTAAACAGGATTCCAAGTCGTTGCGTTGTCGATGCTATCCGTCGATGCTATCCAGAAAGTGGAATCTCCGTGTTTATGGGGATCAGCACACCAGTATCGGCACACCGGGCAAATGGAAGTCTTCGATGAAGTCCGAAATCGCATCTGACTTCTTAAATGATGATCATTGGTCCCGGATCGAACCTCTGCTGCCAGTTCGAACGGGCTGCGGTGCCGCCCGTTCCGTGGCATCGGAAGGTTGTTGAAGGCATCAGTAGCGATACCGCTGCGAGATCCATGGCGGGACCTGCTAGCAGAGTTCGCTCTCCGGCATACCCTTGAAGAAGAGCACCGCCACTTCACCTCCGACGGGGGCGTGAGACCGAGCCATGCCAGGGCTTCTGGCCGAAAAAGACGACACAGGGCAGACCTATGGGACAGGTCGGTGGATTCGACTATCAACGGAGCCCACGAGCGCGGGACGACCATTTCCCGCGCCGCGGGGAACTCCCGAATTAGAAGCTGCTAGGTGAACCTTCGGACCATCCGAGCAGTCGTTCCCGCGGCGGACTAAGAAAAAACCCATAATGCTGCGAAGGTGAGGGCCCGCGTCTGGCGGTCCGGCCATGTTCCCAGTCGGCATAGGAGCGATCCGGATGCCTCGCCTCGACGGGGGCCGTGCAAGGACCTTCCCGATGCCCTGGCGTCGCGACCCGCTATGACAAGCTCCCGCTGGCATCCCGCGCCGGCGTCGTTCTATGCGTGCGGTTCCCGATCCATTGCCGAGGGCGCATCCCCGTTTGCCTCTTCGCGATCCGCCTAAGGCGTGCCTCGTTATTGGCGTAGCCAGATAATGACGGCCTTCCGATACTTTTGGACCACGTTGATGATCCATCATGCCGGGCATACCGTTATCGCCGCGGTGCTAAGCCGAACATTTCTGTGGATGTCCCTTAGATCGCCTGATGTCCGCACCAAACCGACGATCATCCGTACAGCAAACAATCGGGGACGCTTTGCCCAATATCTCAAGTGCGGATAGCGCAAGCATGAACCATACCCAACTTTTTGCGCACTGGGAATCACGCCCCCAGACAGCCTACATTTCCGCGTAAAGGCAGTCTTTGGGGCAGTCCATCCATCCCGGGCCTTCGCTAACTCCAGTCCACACCGTGAGCATAAGGACGACCGTCAATTTTGACCGGTTCATTGCTCGACAAAAGCCCTTCCACGGATCCCTCCATGACCGCCCTCCCCAATCGGGCTATCTGGCACTCACAGCGAACCGGCTGTGAGTGCCAGAGGCTTAGTGGCGCCCGAATGTTTGACGGTTCCCCTGGTTAATCCAGACCGCCTTTTCCTCTGTATAAGCGTCGAGCGCATCTGGTCCGAGCTCCCGCCCAATTCCGCTCTGTTTGAAGCCTCCAAACGGAACGTTGAAAGAAACCAAGCGGTAGCTGTTGACCCATACGGTCCCAGCGCGGACCCTTCCAACCATGCGGTGGGCCCGCCCAACGTCGTTCGTCCAAATCCCCGCTGCAAGTCCGAACTCCGTGTCATTGGCGATGCTTACGGCCTCGTCTTCATTTTTGAAGCGGATGACGCTTGCTACGGGGCCAAAAATTTCATCTTGAGCAAGCCTGGAGCCATTGTCGACGCCAGCAAAAACAGCCGGCTCGATGAAGAGCCCATTTCCGTTGCCGCTCGCGTCCCCGCGGGTAACACCGCCCGTGACAAGTTCTGCCCCTTCGTCCTGACCGATCTCAACGTATTCCAGCACCTTCTGGAACTGTGCGCGATTTGCCACCGGGCCAACGTCAACAGACGGGTCCAAGGGATCACCAAGGCGAAGCGACCTGGTGGCCCTGGCCAGTCGCTCAACAAACTCGTCATGGATGGCATCCTGGACCAGGACACGTGAACCTCCCATGCAGGTCTGGCCTGTGGCTGCGAATATTCCCGCCATGACTCCATGGACGGCATCGTCAAGGTCCGCATCGGCAAAGATGATGTTGGGAGATTTTCCACCCAGTTCGAGAGTGACCCGTCCGATTCGTTCTGCGGCTTGCTTGTAAATTGCCCGACCCGCACCCGTGGAACCGGTGAAGCCAATCTTGTCGACATCGGGGTGGGAGACTAAGGCTGAGCCGGTCGGCTGGCCAAAGCCGGTCACGACGTTGATTACACCTGGTGGAAACCCAGCTTCCATAGCCAGCTCGGCAAGCCTGAGCGTTGACGTCGGGGTAACTTCTGAGGGTTTGATGACGATAGTGTTTCCAGCGGCAAGAGCTGGGAACAACTTCCACGACAACAGCCCCAGAGGGGTGTTCCATGGGGTGATGGCAGCGACGACGCCGATCGGCTCCCGGACGCTATAAGCAGTGGTATTCGGGATCAGTGACTGGAAGGTGCGGCCGTGAATGTTCTCAGCCAAGCCTGCAACGTAATGAGCCTGCGGACCCAATGTCCGGGCGCCGGCAAGCATTTCGGTGATGAGTTTGCCGTTCTCGTGGATTTGGATTTTTGCGAGTTCCTCGGCATGTTCCCCGATGAGATCCCCGAACCGCCGAAGCAGTTGCGACCGGACGAGAGGCGATGTTGTGCCCCAACCGTCCTGATCGAACGCGCGACGAGCCGCCCGTACTGCGCGATCAACATCCTCCACCGTGGCGGCGGGAATCCTTCCCCACGGGACATTGTCGAACGGATCCACGCACTGAAACGTTTGGCCACTCGAGGACTGGACCCAGTCTCCATCTATCAGCATTGCGTAGTCGCGATCCGTATCCGGTGAAAAACGTTCGGCCAGAACCGAACTAGCCAGATTGTTCATATGCTTCTCCTGTACATCGTTGTCAGTCATTGAGCCTGTCGTCCTATTTGATTGGCGCCGCTGAAGCCAGTTGCGGGCCTTCGTTCAAAACACCGGAGACGACTAGATCTTTGATCGTTTCATCGTCAATGGCTAGTCGCTCCTTGAGCACCTCGCTGGTATGCTCTCCGAGGTTTGGAGCATGGCGTCGAATATTTCCGGGCGTCCCTGAGAGCCGGGCAGAAAAGCCCCGCTGCCTGAAGGTTCCCAAGGGTGTATCGACTTCCCTGAAAAAGCCAAGTGCCCCAAGTTGTTCGTCTTCCAGAACTTCAACAGCATTTGTCACCCGGGCAGCCGCTATTCCGGCTTCAGCGAGGGCCCTGACGACCGCAGGTGGTTCCAGCCAGGACGTCCATCGGGCAATACCTTGATCGATTTGGTCGTGCGCGTTCCATCGCAGTTCAGGGGATGCAAGTGTGGATTCGCTTGGGTTGATACCCACAACTCGTGCAAGTTTCGCCCACGAGGTGTCGTCATTGGGAATCGAGAGAGCAACCCACTTCTCACTATGGGCTGTCGGATAGACCCCTTGAATGAAGTCCTCAGCTCTGTTGCCCAGAGGAACGGGGTCGACTCCGGAAACCGATCCTGCCATTACCTGTTCTCCCAGGGAAAAGGTCACGGCTTCCCGCTGAGAGAAGTCGATCCAAGTGCCTGATCCCGTACTTTCGGCTTGGCGGAGGGCGGCAAGAACCACACCTGGAGCCAAGAAGGAAACCAGCTGATCTGGATAGTTCACGTTGTTTCCGGACCATCTAGGCGTGTTTGCGTCGTATCCGGTCACGGACATCAATCCGCCCAGAGCATCCAACGTTGAGCCGAACGAAGCGTATCGGCTTTCTGGCCCCTGGATGCCTTGACTGGTAAGGGATAGAAGGACGATGGCTGGATTAGCCTCGCAAAGGTCCTCATACGTTAGGCGCAGGCGTTCCAACACGCCCCGGCGGAAATTCTCGACGACGACATCGCTTGACCGGACCAAATCCAGCAGCAGAGACCTCCCTTCGGCCGTCTTCAGATTCATACCGACGCTGCGCTTTCCCCGGTTCACAGTGTGAAACGGCGGGCTGAGATCATAGTCGTCATTTCCTGTGGACGAAGAAACCTGATTCCAGGCGCGGAAAGGATCGATGTGAGCGAAGGACTCCACCTTGACAACATCCGCACCGAAGTCGGCGAAAACACAACTTGTCGCTGCTCCCGCCGTGATGGTGCCCAAATCCAGTACCCGTACTCCATGTAGTGGACCCGGGGGTTCGGTTGCATCTTGGCCGGCAAGCTGCCCCTGCTCATTCACGTGTAGCTCCGTCCCTAGATTTTAGTGCGCCAATCATCGCTTCGCCACGTGGCCGCCGTCCCCCAAAAGTGAAGGGCACGCCTGGCTGCTTCGCTGAAGGCACACCGGGGATGCCTGCACTCTCAAGGAACCTCTGGTCCAGGTACTGCTCGGAGGACAACAGGTCCGAGATGAGCTCAACGCTGCCCACCGGTATACCTCGTGCTTGGGCTGCATGGTAAAGAGCCTCCTTCGTCCACGTCCCAGAGCACTCGGACAGAATGAGGGTAAGCTCTGCCTGATGCTCGATCCGAGCAGCAGCACTGGCAAATTTAGGCGAAGCAAGGCGGGGATCCGAAAAGAGCGATACCACCTGCGCCCAGTCAGTATCACGGTAGTAGAACGCGACGTGCCCATCTTGAGTCCTCAGAATGACAGGCCCTGAGCTTCCTCCCCGCGAGAGAACCACGCCATTCGCTTGGTAGTACGTCGCGCCCTTCCACTCCAAGTAGGCCACCGTCTCAAGGTAACTCGTTCGTATGACCTGCCCTTCACCCGTCTGATCGTGATGGTGCAGCGCAATCATGGTGCCAGTGAAGGCCTGCATTCCGGTGGAGTATGCGGCCTGGTTTCCGGCCAATGCCAGCGGATGCCTGTCTCGGTCGCCAACAAGATTGATCAGGCCTCCAGCGGCCTGGGCAACCAAATCAGAAAAAGGATCTCCGGCCCGCGGTCCCTGCTCACCCCAGCCGCTTATGGCTGTGACAATCTTCCCATCACGGCTAAGGCTCTCCACTTCCACGCCCTCCGACACGAAATACTGATGGGCTCCGATTACGATCTCTGCTGACCGGATAAGGGACACAGCGCCGCCATCGACGCTTGCAGCACTCCGAATCGTTTTGCCGTTGTTCAAGTACGTGAAGAGGAGACTCGTTCCATCTGGTCCCATCGGTGCGCGCGAGCGTGAGGCGAAGCCAGTTTCCGGTTCAAATCTCGTGACGGCCGCTCCCAAGGCTCCCAAAAGTTTTCCAGTTAGCGCGACAGCAATGTCATCCCCAAGTTCGACTACGGAAAGACCGGACAACGGACCGCTATGTCCGAAGTCTGTTCTCCCCATATTGCGTGTTTCCATGCAAATTTTCTCCTCCTGCAGGTTTCGGCGAGCTAGTGATTCAGTTCAACCAACTAGTTACTTGAGTCTATCGGAACGAGCCTGTTAGTCAACCAAGTGTTCGGTTGAAAGGTGGTAACCTACCTCCATGGCACGAACCTCTAACCAGCAGCCCGAGAGCCCAGCCGTCCAGGAGGAGGAAGTTGACGGACCCTCCCGGAGGGATCGAATTCTCCAGGTCGCCACCGAGCAATTCGCCCAAAAAGGCTTTGCTGCCGTACGAATTGATGAAATCGCCAAAGCCTCGGACTGCAACAAGCAGTTGATCTATTACTACTTTGGCAACAAAGCCGGCCTCTATGATGCCGTGCTTTCGGCCATGATCGAGGGTACGGCTCCCGCGTGGACGGCCATGGAATCACTACGCCTTGAGGACACTGCCGGCCAATTTCTTAGCGCGGGTTCAAGTGCAAACTCGAAGTTTTGGCGCCGCCTCCTTGTGTGGGAGGGTATCGAAAATAGCGAGCGCGGCGATCAAGAGATTCGCATGGAGGCAGAGCGGACCAAGGCTTGGCATCGGGAGATTGACATCGTACGTCGCTCCCAAAGCCAGGGGGACTTAAGGGCAGACATGGACCCTGCAATGGTGGCGTTGTTCATTGTCATGATGTCCATGGGGCCTCATGCACTGCCCCAGATTACAAAGATGCTTACAGGCGAAGATCCTGGCAGCGAAAATTTCGCTGAGCGTCGTCGGGTCTTTGCCRCGCAACTCATCCAGGCGCTTCGTCCGGAGTGATGGTTTGCGCCCCAACAAGCGCGACCCTTCCCAATATTCAACCAACCAGATAGTTGACCATCCACCCGATAAAACCTAAACTAGTTCTGAACACGGACTAAGGCCCTTAAGGCACATCTACGTTGCGAACGGAATCGCTTGGCCTAGGCTTGTCAACGATGGCTCGATCACAGGTACGGATCGCATTCCGCTCACAACAGATCCCGCACTTAAGCCGCCTATTCAGCGAAAGGACCACAAGATGTCTTCACTGACAGATGCAGTTGTAGTTGTTACGGGGGGAGGTACCGGCGTCGGCCGCGCGCTGGCTCGGGAAGCCGCCTCACGGGGAGCACGCGTGCTCATCGGTTCCACCGGGGACGCCAGCGAAACAGTGAATCTGATAACTGCAGCCGGAGGCCAGGCTGAGTGGGTCACAACTGATGTTGCGGACTACGAATCTGTGATGAACCTCAAGGCCGAAGCTCTGCGCCGGTTCGGAAAAGTCAACGTCATGGTAAACAATGCAGCCAGTGGCGGCGAAAACGCTGGTCTTGACACAGCTGACCCGACAAAGGCCCGGCGCCTCTTCGAGGTGAACGTGCTCGGAATGTTCAACGGAATCAGGGTGTTTGCTAAGGAACTTAAAAAGTCTGCACAGCGTGGGCAGGCCGCCTATATTCTGAACGTGGGATCGGAACATTCACTCGGAGTGCCCCCACACGTGATGGCACTTAGCACCTACACCGTCAGCAAGTACGCCAATTTGGGATTTACTGACGTTGCGCGTCGGGATTTCGACGGTACGGGAGTCGGTACCAGTCTGCTTGCACCGGGATGGGTTTTAACGGAACGGGTGGGCGAATTGATCGCTGCACACCCCGAACTCAGGTCGGCCATTGAACCGTACGCCCAATCCTCAGAGGACGTCGCCAAACAGGCTTTCGACGGTCTATTGAGCGGAATACACATTATTGCCACAAATCCCGCGTCTCGAGCGTTCGCATTGGAGCACGCACGCGACGTCATGGCTAATGTTCAAAGACTTGCCCTGGTGGAAAACCTTGAATCTGATATTTCGCACACGCACGACGGTACCGGTGATGCCACCAAGTGCCCGGTTCCTCACGCGTCCTTCCTCGGGACACGGTGAGGGTCCAGCCACAACCCCAGGGGCGTAGGACAACAGTGACCGAGCCCATTTAGAGAGCCACACAGCAGTCGGCAGCCTCTGGGTCTGGATCCATTCCATCCCCACTTGAAGCTGCCGGTCCACAGTTTGCCAGAGGAAGCAATGATCACTCCCCCTATTTCAGCAGCATCTTCAGATTTCCCCATCGCAAGGAGCTTCCTACAAGAAATCTGGCGCTCATTGGGTGGAGAGGCGCCTGCCCTCGAAAGAGTGACGTTCCACAACGAGGGAGACCTTTCCTCGCCGTTTCCAGTTGTTGATTTCGCGGCGGCCACCTTTGCCGCCGCGGGGCTAGCCGCGAGCCAACTAATTCACGATGCCGGCCTAGGGGCGCCCGATGTGAGGGTGGACCGGAAGAATGCTACAACCTGGTTTGATTTTCCCATAGCGCCTTCGAGGCTCATCGACGAGCCTCTCCCCCATGGCATCCACTCAAAGTGGATGGTTGAGTTCCAGACTCGAGACGCCCAGTGGATTCGAGTGCAGGCAACATACCCTACGCTTCGCCAGCGATTGTTTGAAAGCCTCGAAATCAAAGGTGACCTCAATGATGTCGCTGAAGCGCTTTCTGGTTTGAATGCAGACGAAGCAGAAGACCGGCTGATCGCCGGAGGCGCTGCGGCAGCCGTAGCCCGGTCTCTCGATGACTGGCGACATCATCCCCAAGGTGCCGCCGTCGCGCGTGAACCCGTCGCCGCACGCGAGGACACCCTCTTGGGCGCCGACTCTTGGCGACCGACACCGGGACGGCCGCTCCTAGGGGTCCGCGTTTTGGACCTGACGCGGGTCGTGGCAGGCCCAATGGCCACTAGATACCTCGCGGCCCTCGGCGCGGAAGTCCTTAGGCTGGATGCACCAAACTCGGACGAAGTCCTGCTGGGAAGAGCTAACGACATTGTCCTCGGCAAGCGATGGGCATTGCTCGACATCAAAACGCCGGAGGGAAGGGAACACTTCAAGAAATTGCTGGCATCAACCGATGTTTTGGTGCATGGCTATAGGCCAGGGGCACTTGACGGCCTCGGGTTCGATCAAGAGACACGGTCTTCTCTTCGGCCTGGCCTGGTGGAGGTTGCCTTGTGCGCTTATGGCTGGACAGGCCCGTGGAGGGAAAGACGGGGTTTTGACACTCTGGTCCAGTTCTCATCTGGAATCGCACATGAAGTGAGCCGGTGGGCAAATCAGGACCCTGACCGTCGACTTCCGCTCAATGCCCTGGGACATTCAGTTGATGCAACCCGGCCGCGACATCTACCGGTGGAGGCCCTCGATTTCGGCACCGGATATCAGCTTGCTGCAGCGGTGCTTGAAGGCCTGCGTCGAAGGATGAACACGGGCCTCGGATCCGTCACTAAAATGTCGCTCGCCCGGTCGGCTGCTCTGCTTGCAAATGGAGGATCGCCTCAATATCAAGAGACATTCCGGTTGCCGATCGAGGCTGACTTTCTGGATGATCGCATTTACAGCATGGGCGGAAAGGCGTCCCAACGGCTAACGTTCCCTTTGACGATCGAAAACACCCCTCACTTTTGGGATCGAATCTCGGAGGGGCCTGGAGCATCTGCGCCGACGTGGTCTTATGATCGGCCATGACTGCCGGTGGCAGCGGTTGCCGGCACTCCTGAATAAGTGAAAGCCAGCTCCGCCGACCTGTGCAAGCAGGACCGGCGGAGCTGGAGCTTTTTTGATGCATTGCTGGACGCCCAACTACATAAGCCTGACCCGGCCTGRCCTGCAGCCCGGGGCGGGGCAGGGCGAGGCGAGGCTAGGACTCGATGGCCCAAGCCATGCGATGCAAAGCGTTGGCAATTCGGCCTCGAAGAGTTCTCCACCAAAGAGGCGGTCGCGATTCTTCCCTCATGACCACAGGAGCGCCAGGTAGAGCGCTCAGAGCCTCATGAGCGTTGAGCGTAGCCAGTTCTTGCCGTGCCAGAAGCAGAGCAAGTGGATAGTAACTGTTCATTGTTCCCCGTGTCGCTACAGATGATGGGCGCTGGACCCAGCTCATGCTTGGAAGCCTTCAATCGAGCAAAGTGGATTCTTAGCACGAAGCGTGTCCTGAACCACTTTCGCTCCATCTCATTATCTTCAAGCCCTATCCGGACGCTGTGTGCCAGCCTGGGACACGGGGTCCGGCGGCCAAAGGTGAATTGTGCCTTGCGGAGGCAGTCATTGCTTGCGCAGCATTGCCCACCTAGAGCACGCTCTACCCGGCGGTATACGCCCCATCAACCACAACTTCGCTGCCGCTCATGTATGAAGACTCGTCCGAGGCAAGGAACAGCACGGCAGAGGCGATCTCGTCAGGTCGAGCCCACCGGCCGAACGGAAAACACTCTGGCGGTAAGGAGGTGCCGGGCTCCGTGCTGTTGAGCAACATGGGTGTCTCAGTTTCTCCGGGACAGATGGCGTTCACTCGAATGCCGTCAGCGGCCAGCTCAAGTGCAGCGGCTTTTGTCATCCCCCTGACCGCCCACTTGGAAGCGACGTAGGCGAAGTTGTCCTCGAAGGCCACCAGGCCGGAGGTGGAACAGATGTTCACGATTGAACCACCTCCGGCGTATCGCATGGCTGAGATAACACTTTGCATCCCCAGGAATGGGCCGACTTGGTTGACATCAATGACTGATCGATATGTTTGCTCCGTGACGCTTTCGACACGTGTCGATCGGAAAATTCCAGCGTTGTTGACCAGGATGGTCGGCGCCCCGAAAGTAGCAAGGCAGTGCCGGACAACCTCCGCCCAATCGGACGCAGAGACAACGCTGCGGTTGGGCAGCAAGTGAAAATTGTCAGAGCCCAGTTCGTCGATGAGGGCAGGTCCGTCCCCCTCAACAAGGTCAAAGCCCACCACCTTCGCTCCCTCTCGTACCAAGGCGCGGACGTGTTCCACGCCCATGCCACTTGCTGCACCGCTGACGATCGCGATCTTGCCTTTGACTCGATCCATGGTCTTCTCTCTTTTGTAGTCCGCTGGTGCTACTGCGCCGTAAAGGCACCGTCGACGACGAGTTCGCTGCCGCTCATGTACGAGGATTCGTCAGAAGCGAGGAATATCACGGCAGCACTGATCTCCTCTGGTTGAGCCCACCTTTTGAACGGCAGGTCATCCGCTGGCGGAAGGGCTCCCGAGGGCGTGTCGGCAATGGCGCGGATCATTGGAGTGTCCGTGTCTCCCGGACAAACAGCGTTAACCCTGACGCCGTCCCGCGCCAGTTCCAGCGCGGCCGCTTTGGTCATACCTCTCACTGCCCACTTCGACGCAACGTAGGGGAACAGATCGGCAAATGCCACGAGTGCCGCGGTGGACGCGATGTTGATGATGGATCCGCCGGCTTCCCGCAACGATGGAATCAAGGCCTGCATTCCCAAAAATGTTCCAACCTGGTTGATATCGATCACACGTCGATAATCTTCCTCTGATACCTTTTCCAGTGATTGCAGTGGAGAGATACCTGCATTGTTGACCAGCACATTCGGAGTGCCAAAATGCTGCCGCCCAGCCGATACCACCCTGGCCCAATCCTCGGCGTTCCTCACGTCTCCTCGGAGGAAGAGCAGATTGTCTTCGCCCAATTCGTCCACGAGTTGGGGCCCGACCCCCTCGTTGAGGTCGAAGGAGACGACCCTCGCCCCCTCCTGAATCATCCCGCGTGTGTGGCTGACGCCCATGCCGCTGGCCCCTCCGCTGATGACAGCGATCTTGCCGGTGAGACGTTGTGTCATGATGATGTCCTTCTTGGTAGTCATGTCAATGAACCGCAACCGCCTACTGGCGGCCGATTTTTTGGTAGATAGCAGGCTTGGCCTTCTTCAACCAGCGGGAGTAGACAATGCCACCCACCCACACAACCGGGATGAAGAGCGTAAAGGCCAGGGAAGCGATGGGTCCCGCCCCAATTAGAGCGTCAACGTTGAGGAAGCTAAGCACCAACACCATCGCGAGGCTGCCCAAGGCCAGGGCTGGCGCAATTGTCGTCTTCCATACCCCGCGACCCGGCACGCTGTGTCGCCGGAAGTAGATAAGTACAGCGATGGAGACCAGGACCAGAAGAGCAACGACGACGATCGCACCAAGGCCGTTCAAGCGGATGTAGACCGTGAACGCGTCCGTGCCCGCAGGGTCGAAGGCAGTGCCTGCGGCGATGGCTAGAATTGCCGCGAGTTCGAGGGCGCTGACAATAAGGGAGGCTACGAAGGGGGAATGATGCCGGGCGTGAGCCACGCCCAGCGTTCGCGGCAGGACGCCGTCTTTCCCAAGCGAGTAGGCGTACCGGGCTACAGCATTGTGCTGGGCAAGGAGACAAGCAAACGTCGAGGAAATCACGAGGACGTTAATGATGCCCGGCACCACACTGCCGATGTAGGAAGCCGCGAGGTCGCCGAACATGGAGGCCACTGCCCCACCGGCCCGGGCATCAGCCACGCCTCCGGGTCCCAGGGCAGCCAGCATTGCCCAGGCCACAACAAGATAGAACACCCCGATCAGGACCACGGCAACATAGGTTGCCCTGGGAATTGTCTTGTTCGGGTCTTTGGCTTCCTCGCGGTAGATCGCCGAGGACTCGAATCCTCCAAAGCAAAGCATCGCGAACAGCAGCACGAGGCCGAAATTGCCAGTGCTGGCACCATCCCAAGTCAGGGCACTCAACGGCGGACCAGCGGGGCCTCCGTCAATAAATACTCTGAGGTTGAATACCAGGACAAGGACGACTTCCAGAATCAGGGCAATGCCAAGTGTCTTGGCAGAGAATTCGATTTTTCGATATGCAGCTACTCCCGCGAGGAGGGCGCCCAGCAGCCCGTAGAGATACCAGGGAAGGTCTGGCCCATGGAATGTATCCACGATGAGTGCCCGTCCATATACCCCGAAGGCGGCCCACGTGGAAAGCAGAAGGATCAAGTAGCCCAACATGGCGAGGAAGGCGCCACCGAGCCCGATCTCTTTGCCCAGGCCCGCAGTGATGTAGGCGTAGAAAGCGCCGGGTCGTTCCACATACCGGGTGATCGCCGTATATCCCACGGAGAATAAGAGCAGGATGACGGTTGCGACAGCGAGTGCAGCGATAATCCCGTTACCGCCGAAGGCAATCATGGAGGGCATCAGTCCCACAACCACAAGCAGCGGCGCGGCCCATGCAACGACGGAGAACAGGATGCTTCCAACGCCGAGCTGGCCGCGGAGTTCGTTTGATTTTTTAGCAATAGTGCGGACGGCCGACTCATCACGTTCGGCACTAGTGGAATGGCTCATTGTGGCTTCCCTTTGTCGAAATACTTCAAGTAATCGGTGAGGTCGAGACTCCTGCAGGTACGTCTTTGGACCCTGCCAAGACACTAGGCTAACGAGCGTTAGTTAGGCAAGCATTTTTCGCAAACTTTTCTTCCCAGTTACCGAGAGACCCGAGAGTTCCGGGCACACAAAAGCAGCGCTCCTGCACAGAGCGCGTTAGGTGGGGCTTCTTGTCAGGCCAGCGTGTGAGTCCCGCTGCCAACTTCCAGAATGGAACGGGTCAGCAACACCGCATGGTCCAGAATGATGTCAAGTTCGGCCGCACTCCCATTCCAGCCAGCCCAGCGCCCGGCACCATCAAGGAGCGTGAAAATGACGTGGACACTCTTCGTGGAGAGCCGGAAGCCCATCTCCTTGGCGGCCGCCACATACATGTCCTCATGCAGCTTTATCCAAAACGCTACTTCCTGGCGCACATCATTGCTGAGAAACCGAGCGACCCGGTCGGTTGCGACCAGCAGGTCCCAGAGATCAGCCTCTGGCCGCTGCAATTGCTGGGCGAGATGGAACCGGACAAGCGCCGCCCAATACTCCTCCGCCGTCGCGGTCGTTTCGGCGGCGGCAAGGAGATCACGGGCGAATCTATGAGTGAACCAACTAAGCGCCTCGGCAACAATCTCTTCTTTGCCGCCGGGAAAGCTCGAATACAGACTGGGCGCCTTCATGTCGAGTTCACGGCCCAAAGTTCTCATCGTCACCGAACTGAAACCCTTTGCAGTAGCCAGGCTGAGGAACGCCACAAGGATGCGCTGCCGGGCCGGTGTCTGCGCGGACCAGTCCCTGCTTGACAGGAAATCTCTGACAGCTGCATTGGCCTGCGCCCGCGGCAATTCGTTCATTTCATCCTCACTGCATTGGTCAGTCACCTCCATGATAACTAACGATCGTTAGCTTTATCGCCACTCTCGCGCCCGTAACCACACCGAGTCCCCCATCCGGATCTCCGGCAGCTTTTCCAAGAACGCTTCACTGACCCGCCCCACAACAAGTTCATTCGTGTAACTGCTGCAGCTGGTGACGGTTACCCCGAGCGGCGAAAGCGTGACGGAACCCCGCGGGGCCGCCTTCGCTGGACTAGCGGCTTGGGCGTTTTGGTGCCAGTCCGCGGACCATGGAACCTCAAACAGGGCGGATGCGCCCGGAGCAGAGAAAGTCCTGACTGTATGTTTCGTCCGGCATGCCCTTCGGATCAGGGTCCGCTCCGGCGTATCCAGCAGCACGCATGCCATGGGGAGATCCGGACCTTGGTCTCCGCCAAAAGTCACAGGCAGAACGTGTGTTGAAGGCGAATAATCCCCGAGCGCGTAACTGACCTTGGAGAAGGCAGCCATCAGTACGGGCTTCAGGTCCTGAAATTCCAGGCACCGGGCGTCGTAGTGCACAATGACGCCGTCTTTCAGTCGCCGGAACCGTGTAATTCCGAGCATCTCAAATGATTGCAGGGCCTCCACAAATGCTGCTGGGCCGTGCCCCCGGAAATCAGGCTGCGGAAATTCCACCAGCAGTTTGCCAGGCTCACTGGCAAGGATGGCGGGTCCGTTACTACGCAACTCTGCCTCCTGCGCTGAGAGGGAAAGCGGGCCGTAGCGCTTGAACACAGTGCCAGGAACAAACGCCAGGGACCGCGGCTTGTGGGAGGTTAGATGCTGCGTGTTGGCCAGGGCCAGGCGTCGCTGAAATCGCGGCCTTCCGCCATGTCCTGGAGGAGACGATGAACGATCCTGCCGGATCGCGTTGGCTGATGGTCTGTGCGCTCACCGGCGTCGGTCTCTGAGCAGTGCACCGAGGATCGAAGCCACTCAACGTGCCGTCCTTGTGCGAGCTTCCTGTTCATCATCGGGATCAACCCTCAAAACTAGTCGTGCTTATTGGTCTCTTCCAGAATCCGCTTCAGGGAACCATGCCGATCGTGTCAGTTTGAGACACGGCCGCTGATGCGCGCGGGCTCAACGCGAGCTGATGCTGGTGGCAAAGATGAAGATCCCCACTGAAGCCACAAGAAGCGCTGCTGCGCCCGGGGGAACACTATGGATACCCCACATGGTTGCCGCGGTTGGCCGCGGCCGGTTCTGCTTGATCAAGTGGTGACCGACCAACCGCAACCCGGCGGCCACCAGAATCAGGAAGATCCCGAAGTACTCCATTCAGTTCACCCAGCGGGAGCTGTATGGATCCATCGCCACAGCCAGGTGCTGGCTCGGACGCTCGGGGTCTATCTGTGAGACCTGCATGGCACAACTGAATCCGTCGGTGAGGACCAGAGCGCTGGCGTCGCCCTTCGCAAGAGCAGGAATGACGGAGTGCTCGGCAACTTTCATGGACATGTCGAAGTGCTCGGCTTCAAAACCGAAGTTGCCGGCTACGCCACAGCATGAGGATGATTCCACGAGGTTCGGAACTCCCCAGGCTTTGAGGACGCGTCTCTGGGCGCCTGAACCGAACACGGCGTGCTCATGGCAGTGGGTTTGCAACACGGCTGTCTCGGGCGGCGGCGCCTTCGGCTTCCAACCACGCTGGATGGCTTCATCTACGGCCACGGAGAACGAGCGCACCCTTGCGGCGACCCTCGCGGCAGCGGCACCGCCTACCAGTTTTGGACCTTCGTCCCGGATGGTCGCTGCGCAACTGGGTTCGAGGACGACGATATCCCGGTCCGTGCCGTCGTCGAGCTTGTTGATCAGTCGGGATAGCCGGCGTCGGGCCCCATCGCGCTGGCCCGTGGAGATCCAGGTCAGGCCGCAGCATGCGTCCGGAGTACATCCCACTGACCTGCCGGAGTCGCGGAGCAGCCTGGCGGCCGCCGGGACAACCTCGGGCCGGAATGCACGCGTAAAGCTGTCGATAAACAAAAGGAGGTCGGCGTTGTCCACGAATCCGGCTTCCCGCACCCGCTTACGGATCCTGCCGTCCGCCGCGAAAGCCGGGAGACGGCGTCGGGCACTGATGCCCAACCACTCTCCCACAAGCCTGAAGGGCTGGAATGCCGCACCCACATTGGCCAGAGGTGCCACGCGCGTCAGCAACGGAAGCCAGCGCGGCAGCCACCCTATGGAGTAATGCGTAAACGGTCGGATCCTCCCGCGGTAATGCTCATCGACCAGTTGCGACTTGGCCTCGGCGATGTCTACACCCGTGGGACAGTCAGTGGAACATGCTTTGCAGGACAGGCATAGGTCCAGTGCTTCCCGGACTTCGGGGCTTGACCAGCCGTCTGTGCTGCTGCCCTTGGTCCGCGTCAGTTCCTGCAATACACGGGCCCGGCCGCGCGTCGAATCTTTTTCATCTTTCGTGGCCCGGTAGCTGGGGC
The DNA here is from genome assembly GCF_052113945.1 of Paenarthrobacter sp. RAF54_2. Taxonomy (NCBI): domain Bacteria; kingdom Bacillati; phylum Actinomycetota; class Actinomycetes; order Micrococcales; family Micrococcaceae; genus Paenarthrobacter; species Paenarthrobacter sp. RAF54_2. The sequence goes on along the minus strand of NZ_JBFRDV010000003.1, from coordinate 132,158 downwards.
ACATGAACCCGCCGGTGGTTGACCTGCATCGGCCTACGCCGATGCAGGCGTGGGTATTCCCGACAAACGGGCTCGCCACCGGGAGTAGCTCACGGTCTTCTGAGGAAGGGACGACGGCGCCACCAGGGTCTGCGGTCAGCTCACCGTGGGTGGGTCCCGGTTTGACGACACCTTCCAAAGCCAGTGAGGCAGAGAAGGGAGCGGGGTGGACGATGATCCCGGGGTTGAGGATTCCTGCCGGATCCCAAAGGTGCTTGAAGGCCCTGAAAATGCCGACCATCTCCCGGGAGTACATCACTTCCAGCAATTCGCTACGCGCACGGCCGTCACCGTGTTCTCCGGACAACGAACCACCGTGCGCCACCACCAACTGGGCCGCTTCACGGGTGAAGTCACTGAATGTCCGGCGTCCGGACTCGCTGCGTAGATCGTAATCCAACCGCATATGGACACACCCCGCACCAAAGTGGCCGTACATCAGGGCCGTGTAGCCATACCGTTTCACCAGTGGGAGCAGGTCGGTCAGGTAATCGGCAAGCCGCTCCGGAGCGACCGCAGAATCTTCCCACCCAGGCCACGTTTGCACTCCATCGATCCGCCGCGACGAAAGCCCGGCTCCGTCTTCGCGCACCCGCCACAGCTTTGCCCGCTCCAAAGGGTCAGTGACGATCCTAAAGTCCACCACACGGCCGTCCGCGCGGAGCTTCTCCACCAGATCCTGACAAGAAGCCGCCGCTTGTTGAAGTGTGTCGTCCGAAAACTCAACCATGAGGAAGGCCTTGCCATCCGGCAATGACTCAACACTGGCCGCTCCCCGCCGGTGCCGCATGATGTCCACGATGGATACGTCCAGGCCTTCGATGGCGCTCGGTTTTGCGGACAAAATGGTCATGACATCCCGGGCGGAATCAATGGTGTCCCGGTAGCCAAGGCACAGCAACGCGGTGGCCCTGGGCTTGTGCACAAGAGCTACCTTGGCCCTCACAACAACAGCGCACGTACCTTCGCTGCCGGCCAGCGCACTAGCCACGTCAAAGCCCTGCTCCGGCAGCAGGTGGCCCAGGTGATACCCGGAGACCTGCCGGGGAATGTTCTGCAGCTCGACACGGAGGCACGCCAGATTTTCCGCAGCCAGCGCCTTCAGGCCCTTCAACAGCTCCTGAGCCCGGGCAACTGACTGAGTATCAGATTCATCGACAGCACACAGGAAATCGCGCCCCGCTCTCAGGTGTGCACCGTCAGCGGTGACCAGCTCCACTTCCTGCACATGATGGGTCATGCGGCCATACGCCACCGAGTGATTCCCGCAAGCGTCATTACCGATGGAACCGCCAATTGTGGCGCGCGTTAGGGACGAAGGGTCCGGGGCAAAGGTCAACGTCCCTCTGGTTTCCTTCTCAACCTGCGCGCGCAGCTCACCAAGGACGACCCCCGCGTCCGCCCATACCGTCCCCTGGTCGGCATCGAGGGTTCCTACCGATTTCATGCGGCGGGAGAGATCGATCACCAAACCATCGCCTATGGCGTTCCCCGCCATCGAAGTGCCCCCACCGCGTGCGGTCGTCGGGACCCCCAAGACCGAACACACACGCAAAACTGTCCGTACCTCGTCGGCGTTCATTGGGAAGGCGACGGCGGCAGGCCGTACCCGGTAGTTCGATGCATCATAGGAGTACTCAGAGCGTCTGCGCGGGGAGTCGTCCACCTCTATCCCGTGATGCTCCAACCTGGCGAGTAACTGCCTCAGAGTCGTGTCGCCGTCATCGCCATGGGGCATGGTCGCATTCTCCGTTCGTAGTGTTCCGCAGGAAGTGTAGGCAGGTGTGGTGGGGCGTGGATTGTGCCAAAACAGAACGGGCACAGCGGATGAATCCGCTGTGCCCGTTTGGTTGATGGAACTGCCTACTTCAAGAACTCAGAAAGATTGTCCTTGGTGATGAGCGTGAACGGCAGCGTGTAGCGGTTCTCCACGTTCCCGCCCTTGAGGAAGTCAGTGACAACCTCAACTGCCTTGACGCCTTGTCCAGCAGAGTCCTGACGGACTGTCGCCGACATCGTCCCCGCCTTGATGTCCTGGAGAGCCGGGTCCGTACCATCGACGCCGACTACGGCCTTGAACTCGGCAGTGCGGCCCGCGTCAGCAATAGCAGAGGCTGCACCAATGGCCATTTCGTCGTTGTTGGCCACCACGGCATCGATCTGGCCGGCGCCAAACCGCTGAAGAGTGTCCTCCATGTTGCGCTTGGCATCGTCACGGCTGCCCTTGGCCTGGAACTCAGCCACGACTTTGAAGTTTTTGTTGATCTTGCTGTCGAAGCCACTCTTTCGGCGATCCGTCCAAGAGGCTCCGTAGATGCCAGCGGCAAAGACGATGTTGCCGCCTTGCGGAAGCGTCTTGTTCAAGTACTCAGCCTGCATTTCGCCGGCCACGGTGTCATCCACGCCGATGTAGCTCTTGTAGCCGACGTCAGCGCCCTCCGCGAACTCCGTGGACAGGATAAATAGCGGAATGTTGGCGGCGATGACCCGTTTTGCCGCGTTCTGGCTGGCATCCCCATCAAGGGGCTGCATGATGATTGCGTCAACCTGGCGCGTAAGCAGGTCCTCAACCTGGTTGAGTTCGCTGCCAACGTCCTTCTTGGAGTCGGTGATGTTGAGCTTGACGCCCTTTTCGTCAGCCGTCTTCTTCATTGCGTCCGTCATGTGGGCCAAGTCCGGGTCCTGGAGGTCAAGGACCACAACGCCAATGTTGTAAGTCTTGCCTGCCGCCTCGGAACTGCCTGCCGTGCTGCTGCCCCCACAGCCGGTGAGGGTGAGAGCCCCCGCGGCCAGCATTGCGGTGGCCACAGCGAGCTTCTTTCGAATTTCCATGGTCGTTCCTTTCAGTGGTTTCTGATTGCTTAAGGAGATTGTTTTCTTTATGGAAAGCAGCCCGTTGACCGGGCTGCTCCGGTGAACGCCGTGGTTAGTCCGACTTCCAGCGGTTCAGTAGCACGGCAAGCACAAGGATGATGCCTTGGACTCCCTGCTGGTAGTAGGACGAAACCCCCATCAGGTTCATGCCATTCATCACGACACCCAACAGGAGGACGCCAATGACCGTTCCGCGAATGGTGCCGACGCCCCCGAAGAGACTTGTGCCTCCAATAACGACGGCGGCAATCACCTGCAGCTCGTAACCGGTGCCAGCCACCGGGGCCGCCCCATCCAGACGTGCCGTCAAGACGAGGCCGCCCAGTGCCGCTGTGACTCCACCGATGAGGTAAACAGTGAAGAGCACCCGACTGGTCGAGATGCCGACTTTCTTTGCGGACTCTTCATTACCTCCCACTGCATAGACATGAGAGCCGAACTTGGTCCTGCTGAGCACAAACTCGCAGAAGATAGCGACGACCAAGAAGATGATGACCGGAACCGGGAAAGGACCAATGAAGCCCGAACCGAGCCATTCTGCCGGGCCACTCAGTCCGGAGACAACCTGTCCATTCGTCATGACCAGCGCTGCAGTGCGGGCTATGGCCATCGTTGCCAATGTGGCCAGGAAGGGAAGGATGGCTCCCCAGACCACCATTGCCGCACTCAGGAAGCCCACCAGCAAACCAACGCCGAGGCCGGCGATGAGAGGCAGCCAGAAAGCGCCTCCACTGGCAGGAGCAAGTATTGCGAAGGTCATCCCGGCAAGACCCACTACGGATCCTACCGAGAGGTCGATGCCGGCGGTGATCATGATGAATGTCATTCCAAGGGCGATCAGTCCGATGATGGACGACTGCCGGACGACGTTCACGATGTTGTTCAATGTCAGGAAGTTTGGTGCTGCGGCCGCCAGGAACGCGAGGATCACGACGAAAAGGATGATGATCCCATAGTCACCGATGAAGCGCTTGACCTTGGTTGCCGTCAGTCCTTCCTTCAGGTCTGCCGGGCCCAGCTTTGTCTTGAGGTTTTCCATTGTGAGGCTCACGAGTCGCTCCCATTCGTAGTGCCGCGAGCAGCCATAGCATCAACGACATCCATCGACGACGTGCTTCCGATTTTGCGGCGGTCTTCGGGGATGCCGGCGCCGTCATCGACGTAGTCGTCCAATGTGCCGTGAGATATAAGGTGTGCAACCTGCGCCTCGGATACTTCGCCTACCCGGAAGCGGCCCACTACCTGCCCTTGGCGCATGACAGCGAAGCGGTCGGCTACCGCGAAAGCTTCATCCAGTCGGTGGGTGATGATAATGACTGCGATACCCAGGTCTTTGAGCCGTTGGGTTACTTCGATGAGCTTGTCCACCTTGGCTACCGATAGGTTAGCCGTGGGCTCATCCATGATGATGAGACGTGCATCAAAAGCAAGCGCTCTGCCAATGGCGACCGCTTGGCGCTGGCCGCCGGACAGCCGCTTCACCTTGAGCCTCGGGTTGATCGGGATGTCCAAACGTTCAAGCACCCGCTTGGTCTCGATCTCCATTTTCTTGCGGTCGATGATCCGCAGGAACGGGCCGAGGATGTTCTTTTGCGGTTCCCGTCCCAAGAAAATGTTGGTACGAACATCCAAGTTGTCGGCCAGGGCAAAGTCTTGGTAGACCATCTCCACCCCTTGGTCGCGGGATGCTGACGGTGTGGGGAACTCAGTCGTTTTTCCGTCCAGCTCGATGGAACCCCGATCGGGTTGGTAAACCCCAGTAAGTACCTTCATGAGCGTAGATTTGCCGGCGGCGTTGTCGCCAAGCAGTGCAAAAGTTTCGCCGGGCTGGACATCAATGCTGACGCCGCGCAATGCGGACACCGCCCCGAATGTCTTGTGTATGTCTTTGAGGGCGACCAGTGGAGGGGTCGCCGGTGGTGCGTCGGTCATCTCATCCTCGTTCGATAGGGCCATGTGAATGATCCGGTGAAACACCTGAGCGCTGGCCAAGCAAACTGCGTTGTTAGACCTGCTGATTCAGGGGCGATTCCAGAGAAGGCCCCAAACCTCGTGACCTTCGCCACACTGTTTCACTTACTTGAACTTTGACGGATTCGGGTTCGGGGTGTGTGTGCCACTTTGGAACACGATTATGAATCGTTTCAATTGAACTCAAATAAATAAGCAGAGTGAAATGACAGCGCAAAACTTGAAGTTATCGCCATACAACGAGGCTGTATCCGTCAGACCTGTGAAAGAGTCGACGCTCACCCACGGAGACAATCCAGACGATGTCGCCGTCTGCAGTTTTATCCTCCACGAATCCGTAATATGGGGGCCAACCCGGCCTCTGTAGGCGGACTGCGTCCCCTTTTTCCGTTTGCTGCCAGAAGGCAGCCGCGGGCGTCCAATCAGTCTTCATATCTTCCTCTGCCTCATGAGCTGCGCTCCCAGCTGCCCATCTATGTCTCTCGTTTTGGTTGCTTCGTCGCGATGTTAAGGGAAAGGCCTGCTCTGGGCCGCAGATGTCGTTGCGAAACATCCGCGGCCCAGGCAGGCGGCATGACCTCGGGGCTAGCTCAAGTCCACTGCGATCGCAGCGCCGCTCCGGGCAGATTCCTCAGCGGCGTCCGCCAGGATCAGGGCGGCACGGCCATCCTCGAATCCTGGACTCCTCGAAGGCAGGCCCCTGACTGCGCGGAGGAACTCAGCTACTTCCAGACGGTAAGCCTCGGCATATCGTTCGAGGAAGAAGTTCTGGTAGGGTCCGACCGATTCGACGGACCTGGCCCCCCAGTGCCTGACCAGATTGTCGTTCTTGTTGCCTACCTGGAGCAATCCGGTTGAACCGAACGCCTCAATGCGCTGGTCGTAGCCAAACGGCGAGTGACGCGAATTCAAGATTGTCACGAGTTCATCTTTGGAGCCCCGCAGTGTGACCACAGTTGAATCGAAGTCATCAGCGTGACGAATGCTATCGCTGAACACGTTTGCACCGTTGGCCGAAACCTCGACAATTTCCGGGATAAAGTACCTCGCCATATCAAGGTCGTGGATGGTCATGTCCCGGAAAATTCCGCCGGATTGAGGGAGGTAGGCTGCCGGCGGCTCCCCCGGGTCCCGGCTGGTGATCACCAGTTGCTCCAACCCTCCGATTTCGCCGGCAGCCACACGTCGTTTCAGCTCCACGAAGTGCCTGTCAAAGCGTTTGTTGAAACCCAAGGCTACCGGCACTCCTGAAGCCGCGACCTTGCCGCGAAGGGCATCCACGCGAGCTATGTCCAGATCGATCGGTTTCTCGCAAAGCACTGGCACGTTCGCGTCAATGGCCTTTTCCACGAGGTCCAGGTGAGTTGCCGTAGGCGAAGCCACGATGACGGCGTCGATTTCCCCCGAGGCGAAAACTTCGTCGGGATCCTCGCTCACACGGCCGCCGAATTCGGCGGCGGTTTGTTTTGCACCTTCTATAAAGGGATCACATACCCAGGACAGTGTTGCCTCGTCCAAAGTAGCCAAACTCATGGCATGTACCTGGCCTATTCTCCCGGTTCCGAACAGGCCAACTCGGATCTGTTGCGTCATTGCAGATCTCCAAACGGTTGAAGTTGAGTGAGGTCGAATTTCTAGTCGATCTTTTGCCGACCCAGGCGTGCATAGACATGCGGACGCTTGGAACGCAGGAGATATGCGTAAACAATCCCGCCGAAAAACAAGGCAAAAGTGAAAGTCATGAAGATGGCAGTCATGACTGCCGAACCACCGATGAGTTCCGGGTAATTGGTAATTGCCAGATAGGTGATCAGGCCAAGGAAGATGACGCTTACAATCGGCGCAACGATGGTCTTCCACACAGATTCCGGGGCAAAGCTGCGGCGCCGGACAAAATACACCAACACAGCGAAGCTGGTGATGAACATCAGGAGCAGGACCGCAAAGGTGCCGCTTCCGCTGGCGATCGGGTACAGGGCCTCAGGCGCAACTCCAATAACAGTGAACACCACCGTAGCCACCGCCCACAGGAGGCCAACTGCCAGGGCGGAAACGTAGGGCGACTTGTGGCGGGGGTGGACACGTCCGAGCACTGAGGGCAACGCCCCGTCGGCGGCCAGCGAAAAGCTGTATCTGGCGGCGATGTTCTGGATCGAGAGCATTGAAGCCAAGATCGACGTGATGAGGAGGACAACCGCGATATCCGCAAAGATCTTGCCGACCAGTACCGTGGCGCCGTCATTGAAGAGGTTCACCGTGTTTGCTGCAGCTTCACCTTGGACTTTGTCTGGACCGATGAAGGCCGTGTAGGCCCAGGCCGCCACGGCGTAGAAGAGCCCGATTCCAACTACCGCAATGTAGGTGGCCCGCGGAATGGTGCGGTCCGGATTCTTGACCTCGTCCCGGTAGATGACCGTAGCTTCGAACCCGAAGAAGTTTCCGACGGCGAACAGCAGTGCCAACCCCAGCCCGGCGTCCGTGATCCATGGCATGGAGAAGCCTATGCCCTGAACAACCTCCCCGGATCCTGTAGCGAATGCGGCGATGTCGAAGACGACTACTACGGTTGACTCCAGCAGCATCACTAGCGTGAGCACTTTTGCAGAGAGATCAATGCGGTTATAGGCAAGGAGCGTGGTGACCGCGATGATCCCTAACCCATACCAATACCAAGGGATGTCGGGACCATTCAGCGTGTTCACAACGAAACTTTGGAGCGTCAGCGCGAAAAGGGACGGTGCAAAGAACCCAATAAAGACATAGCCGAACAGGGCCAACAGCGCGCCTCCGAGGCCTGCAGGCTTACCCAGGCCCGCTGTGACAAATGAGTAGAATCCACCGGGCGCTTCAACGCTGCGGCTCATTTTCACGAAGCCAACAGAGAAAATCAGCAGCATGAGAGTCACCAGGAGGTAGATTCCCGGTGCCGTCTGGCCGCTGAAAAGAAGCATCACGGGCAAGGTGCCTGCAACGGTGGTCAGCGGGGAGGAGAAGGCGAGAACGTTCATCACGAGCTCACCCACGCCCATATTGCCGCTGAGCTTATGTTCCTGGGTTTGGGTCGGCGTTTTCGTCGTACCTTTTGTTGTGCTTGACATGTAATCCTCGTCACGAAATTTTGAGTGCTGAATCACACTATCGACGGGGATCGTGCAAGCACTGTACCAGCTTGGGACACGGGATCCCATGGGGTATTACGGCCCTGTTCCCACTGACCGGAATACCCCATGGAGTGCCTTGATCAGGTCGTTTCAGCCGCCAGCGCGGGAGTAGCAGGACCAAGCTTCTTCAGGTCCACCACGTCCTTCAGGGGCTCGTGCGCCTTCCACAGCCTGAGGTTTCGGGCGAAGCAATCCACTACTCGTCCCCGCCAGCCGACCAAATCGCCGGAGGCATGCGGTGAGACCAGAATGTTCTGACGGCTCCAGAGCGGATTACCCGCGTCCAATGGCTCATGTTCGAAAACATCCAAGGCCGCACCGCCAATGTGTCCGGCGTCAAGGGAGTCGAGGAGGTCCTGCTCCACCACTACGGCCCCGCGGCCTACGTTGACCAAGCGAGCCCCAGGCCGCATTTTCCTGAAACGCGAGGAGTTGAACAGCCCACGTGTCTCTTCGGTGAGCGGCAATGTCAGCACCACATCATCGGATTCGCCGAGGAGCCCGTCAAGCTCATCAAAGCCCGAAATGAAACCCAGTTGCGCATCACTCCTGGCTGACCTGCCCACGATGTTAACGTCCATTCCCGCAGCGCGCAGGAGAAGGACGGTTTCGCGGCCAACTGGCCCGGGCCCCACAACCAGGACTTTCCGACCCAGCAGTGGCTCGGTTTCGCGATGCTGCCAGGTACGCGCCTGCTGCAGCTCTATGGTGCGGCGCAGGTCCTTGGTAAACATCAGCAGGACACCCAGGACCCACTCCGCTATGGGTCGCTCACACACACCGCGCGAGTTGCTCACAACGATGTCGCTGTTGATAATCTCGCCGGTCATCAGGCTGTCAACGCCAATGCTGGACGTATGTATCCATCGCAACTCCCCCGGACCCACCTCCCGCAGGAGCTTGGTTCTAAAGTCGTTCAGGAACAGGATTTCCGCTCCAGTCTGCGCGGCCCGGAATTCGTCTGCGGTACGCACGACGACGACATTCGCCTCGGCTTCCAAGCGTTCAACAGGAGGGAGCGGGCGACCCTCCTGGACGATTACTATGACTTTTGGTAGCGACATATCTTCGCCTTCCCGGGTTGCACCTAAGGTGCAGCCCCCGTATATTTTCGTGATTAGAGTTTGCTGCCGCTTACCAACCGCCCTGCCAACCGCTCATCAGGCCGTACGGCAAGCGCTGTGGTTCCTCGTCCGGCAAGCCCTTCAAGAAATCGAAGTCGCAGCCCTCATCGGCTTGGTTGACGTGGTCGATGAAGAGCCGCCCATAGCCGCGCCGGTATTTCGGTTCCGGAAGCTTGAGATCCGCAAGTCGGCTCTCGATCTCCTCGGCAGGGATATCCAAATCCAGACGCTGGTTCTCGACATCCAGCACGATGGGATCGCCGTCACGAACGATCGCCAGCGGTCCACCTACGGCGGCCTCAGGCGACACGTGCAACACGGTGGTCCCGAATGCGGTGCCGCTCATTCGAGCGTCCGAAATGCGGACGATGTCGCGGATCCCACGCCGCAGGAGCCTCTCCGGAATGGGAAGCATGCCCCATTCGGGCATTCCAGGAGCTCCTACAGGCCCGCTGTTGCGCAAGACCAAAACGGAGTCTTCGGTAATGTCCAAGTCGGGATCGTCAATCCTGCGTCCCAGATCGTAGATGTCCTCGAAAACCACGGCCGAGCCCTTGTGCTGCAGCAGATCCTTGGATGCCGCACTTCGCTTGATGACCGCACCGTTGGGAGCCAGGGAACCGCGGACGACGGCGATGCCTCCGGAGGCATCAAAGGGGGCTTCGAGAGTGCTGACCACGACGCCATCAGGTTCGGGGGCCGAACTGTAGCCATTCTCAAGGGACTCCCCCGTGACTGTAATGGAGTCCTTATTCAGCAGTGGTGCCAGTTCCTTGAGCACGGTGGAGATGCCGCCGACCTGGAACAGCTGCTGCACCAAGTACTCGCCCGACGGCCGGACGTTGACAATGCGAGGGGTACGTTGCGAGATCTCGTGGAAGCGATCCAAAGGCAGCTCGTAGCCAACTCGCCTTGCCAGTGCCAGAAGGTGCACCACTGCATTAGTGGAACCACCCACAGCCATAAGGAGGGTAATGGCGTTATCGAACGCCTCTTTCGTCAAAATTTCGCTGGGCTTTGGCCCCTGTGACATGGCCATTTCTACCGCCCGGCGGCCGGTTGCCTCGGCCGCTTGGGCGCGACGCGCATCCACAGCAGGGATTGAGGCAGTACCCGGCAGGCACATACCAAGCGCTTCAACGAGGGACGTCATGGTAGAGGCCGTACCCATCTCGCTGCAGTGTCCGGCAGAAGGCTTCGCGGCTGACTCAAGCTCGTCGAAGTCCGCCTCCGTGATCTTCCCTGCACGCAGCTCATCTGCATACTTCCACGTGTCCGTGCCCACACCGAGCTGCTTACCCCGGAAGTGCGCAGGCTCCTGAGGCCCACCGGTGAGCATGATGGTTGGAACATCCGCACTGGCAGCACCCATGAGCTGGGCCGGAACGGTCTTGTCGCAGCCACCCAGGAGCACAATTGCGTCCAACGGGTAGGCGCGGATGGACTCCTCGACGTCCATGGCCATCAGGTTGCGGAACTGCATGGCCGATGGCTTCATGAGGCTCTCACCCAAGGAAATGGTGGGGAACTCCAGCGGTAGACCGCCGGCCATCAGAACACCGCGCTTAACGGCATCTGCCAGCAGCTTGAAGTGGATATTGCAGTTGACCAGCTCCGACCACGAGTTAGCGATGCCGATGACCGGCTTGTCCTTGAGGGCGAAGCGCGAGAAGCCCTCAGCCTGAATCGCTGTCCGGTGAACGAATCCCGTGAGGTCGTGAGGTGCAAACCAGCGCGCACTGCGGAGGTCCTTATAGTTCGACTCTTCCATGTCTTTTAACTCCTTGGGCTTGATCGGTCTTGACAGGTAATTGGTGACTCCTACGCGGCCGATGTGCCGCCGTCGAACGCCATGCTGGTTCCCGTAGCAAAAGTGCCGTCGACCGCCAGGAAATAGATAGCTGCTGCCACCTCGTCCGGATCCGCGAGCCGGTTAAGCGGCACTGTGCTCTCTTTCAATCGCCGGGCTTCAATTGGATTCGGCGCCGCAGCCAGGCCCTCACGCATCATGGGCGTGTCAATCGGCCCTGGGCAAACGGCGTTCACGCGTACCAGGGGAGCAAGTTCCAGCGCCATGGCGCGGGTGAGTCCCACGACGCCTGCTTTCGCCGCACAGTAGTGGACAAGCCCCGGCACGCCCATGGCGGCGAGATCGGATGCCACGTTGACGATGGCCCCTCCTCCGGACCGCCGCATATGGAGCGCAGCCTCCCGCGACACGTAAAAAGTTCCTGACAGGTTCGTATCCAGCACCTCGCGCCAGAGGTCCTCGGTCAGGTCCTCCAAAGCCACGTGGCCGGCTACACCAGCAGCGTTGACCGCTATGTCCAAGCCACCTAGTGCGTGGACCGCTCCCCGTACGGCATTCTTAACCGCGTCGGAATGGGCGACGTCGGCAACAACCGTGTGCGCCCCATCGCCGATCTCCTGTGCCACCCGCTGAAGTTCCGCAGAGCGTCGACCCAGCAGTGCCACCCGAGCGCCTCGGTTGGCGAAAAGCCTTGCGGTCGCCTCCCCGACGCCCGATGTGGCACCAGTGATAAGTACTCGAAGTGGTTCCGTCCGGAGGGGTTGGTTGCGGTCCATCATCGTCGACGGGCTCCTCTTGCTCGGCAGTTGCGGACTAGTACGTTCCACTAAAACAGCGGTACCCCGCCGCTGGCTGTCTCACATTGAGACACAGCGCACACGCCATGGGTTCCTAGGCTGATCAGCAGATGCCGTGGTCAGTCTGCGGCACAGCACCGCCCGAGCGCGGCAAAGACCAAAGGAGTGATCGTGGAACAGCAGAACCGTATTGGGGTTGGCTTGATTTCGGTTGGTTGGATGGGCAGGTTGCATTCACGTGCGTACCTGGCCACCAAACAGTTCTTCCCCGAACTGCCCCGGCATCCCGAATTGGTGATCGCCGCGGACCCGGACGACGCTGGCCGCCACCACGCCGAGGACGCACTTGGTTATAAGGAAACGGCCACGGATTACCGCAAGGTGCTGGAGAACCCGGACGTGGATGTTGTATCCATCTGCTCCCCCAACTTCCTCCACCACGAAATAGCACTTGCCACGATCGAGGCCGGCAAGCACTTCTGGATAGAGAAGCCCATGGGTCGCAGCGCACGGGAGTCCCGTGAGATTGCCCAAGGAGCCGAAGCTGCAGGGCTTATCACTTCGGTCGGGTTTAATTACCGCCATGCCCCGGCTGTGGCGGAAGCCCGCAGGCTTATCCGTTCCGGCGCCATAGGCCGCATCACTAACGTGCAGATCCGCCTCCTGACCGGATATGCCTCAGATCCAAGCCAGGTGTTTACATGGCGTTACGAGCAGGCCCGTGCCGGGTCCGGCGTCTTGGGCGACGTCCTCAGCCACGGCTTTGACCTCGCTCAGTTCCTTGTGGGTCGCATCACGTCGCTGAACGCTGTCACGGAAACGTTTATCAAGGACCGGCCCCTGCCGGCAGGAAACTCCTCGAACTCCTTCGATATGGGCAAGGCCTCGAACGTCACCCGCGAAGTGGAAAACGAGGACTACACCGCCATGCTCGCCCGATTCGAAGGTGGAGCGATCGGCATGTTCGAGTCCACACGCGTAGCCATCGGCCCTCACGCCGAATACATCATCGAGGTGTACGGCACCGAGGGATCCCTGCGCTGGAACTTCGAGCGCATGAACCAACTTGAGCTCGCTACAGACCGTAGCGGCTACCGAACCATCATGACGCCGCCATCCTTCGGCGAGTTCGGACGCTTCCAACCCGGACCCGGCCCGGGCATCGGGTTCAATGACCTCAAGACCATCGAAGCCGCGCTGTTCCTCCGTTCAGTTGCGGAAGGCAAGCAGCTTGGTCCGTCCGCCGCCGACGGATGGTCAGCCTCCGAACTTGTAGATGCTTCGTTGCGCAGCGCGGGTTCCGGTGACTGGGTTGAGGTCCCGGAAGTCTCGGGGCAGACGACCTACCAGGCCTAGGCACCACCACGCTCCACCCACAACAAGAGGAGGCCGGATCACCATCGCGATCCGGCCTCCTCGTTTAACGTTTCCAGTTACTTGGCGAACCGGAACAGCTTCTTGTTGGCAAACTCAAGCATGCCAACCTTGCCCAGCTCACGTCCATAACCGGACTTCTTAACGCCGCCGAACGGCACGTCCGCTCCGCTGAGGTCATAGGCACCAATGAAGACCATTCCGACGTCGAGCTGGTTCCCGACGCGCTCGGCACGCTCGTGATCATCGCAGATCACCACGGAGCCGAGGCCATACGGCGACGAGTTCGCGAGTTTGATGGCCTCTTCGTCACTACTGACCTTGTAGAGCTGTGCAACAGGTCCGAAGAGCTCTTCGCTGTAGACGTCCATGGCAGGAGTGATGTTGGTAATCACCGTCGGGGTGAAGACATTGCCCTGCGGTTCATTGTTGCCTACGAGGATCTCGGCACCTTGATCGAGGGCTCCCTGCACCTGCTCTTTGAGGAACTTGGTGGCAGAGTCTGAAGAGAGCGGACCGAAATCACCATTCTCAAAGGACTGGCCGGCAATTGCTGCTTTGAACTTCTCGGAGAACTCGTCGAAGTACTTGTCCAGCACGACGATCCGCTTGGAGCCATTGCAGGACTGGCCAGTGTTGCCCATCCGGCCCATGACGGCTTTTCTCACGGCCTGATCCACGTCGTCAGTGTCCAGCACAAGGAATACGTCAGCACCACCAAGCTCCAACACGCACTTCTTCAAAGCACGGCCAGCCTGCTCCGCCACTATGGCGCCCACCTGTTCCGAGCCCGTGAGAGAGACGCCTTGGACTCGGTCGTCCGCGATGATGTCCGAGATCTGCTGATGCGTGGCGAAGAGGTTAACGTAGGCGCCGTCCGGAAAACCGGCGTCGCGGAAGAGTTCTTCAAGAGCCAGCGCGGACTCCGGGCATTGGCTCGCATGGCGGACTATCACGGTGTTGCCCAGGATGATGTTGGGAATCGCGAAGCGTGCCACCTGATAGTACGGGTAGTTCCACGGCATGATGCCCAGAACTACGCCCAGGCCTTGGTAACGGAAGAAAGTCCGCAAGCCATCGGCTACCTCAAGTTCCTCGTCAGCCAGCCATTCCGATGCATGCTCGGCGAAGGCTGCGGCGATGGCACCGGAGAATTCCGCTTCTCCGGCTGCCTGTGGGAGGGGCTTGCCCATCTCCCGATTGATGATGGCTGCAAGCTTGTCCTTGCGTTCCACGAACAGCTCTGCCAGACGCTTGGCCAAAGCAGCCCGCTCAGCCACGGTGGTGGTGCGTGACCAGTCCTGGTAAGTCGCTTGGGCTGCGCTCAGGCCGGCTTCCACCTCTGCGTCTGTGGCCGCGGGATATTGTGCGTGGGTGGTTCCGGTGGCTGGATCAATAACGGCAAATGCGCTCATAGTGGTTACTCCTTTATCGGAAATTTGGGATGGGGTTCCCCCTAAAAGGGACGGGCGGGACCGTCGCATGACAGTCCCGCCCGTTGCGTTTAATGCGCGTCAGGTGCAGTGGTGGCTGCGTAGAAGCGCTGACGGGCGCGGCCCTCAAGGTGCTTCGCAGTACCTTCCTGGCTACCCGGACGCTGCGAGGTCATGGGCACTCCCACATCCCAGAAGGCACCGTTGCCGGACAGGTAGCGCCAAGGCTCGACTCGAGCGACGATGACCGCGGGGCCATCCAGTTCTTTGGCCTCCGTAAGCGCATTCTGGAACTCCTCAACGGTGGAAGTGGACCATGCTGCACAACCCATGCTGGCAGCGTTCGCCGCGATGTCGAAGTCCAGAACTGGTCCGTCGAGGCGACCGGACTCGTTGCTACGTTCCCGATATTGGGTACCAAACTCACGGCCAGGTCCGCCCTTTGAGACCTGCAGTGGCCAAATGCACTGGTGCCCGCGGTTGTCAATCACAATGGTGATGATCTTTTTGCGTTCCTGTACCGCAGTGACCAGTTCCGTAGGCTGCATGAAGTAGGTGCCGTCACCAATCAAGACGTATACCTCCCCTGGCGCGTCCCCTCGTGCGATCCGGTAGCCGAGGCCGGCCGGGATTTCATGGCCCATGCACGAGTTGGCGTACTCGAAGTGGATTTCGGCGCCGTTGGACGGATCCCAGGCCTTGTGGATACCCTCAACCACACCACCGGAGCCCAGGATAAGTGCGTCCTGGTTGGTTGCCGTGCGGTTCAGCACGTCGATAACCTGGGCCTGACTCATGTTTTCACCGGGGAATGCCTGAAGGTCGTGCTTGCGAACCTCGAAAGTGGCCTTCCGGGCGTCCGCGATGTCGCTGCGGTAATCATCGGAGGTGCCGTAATTGGCTGCTGCCAATCGTTCCCGCAGCGCCGCAAGGGAAAGTTTTGCATCGCCGATGACAGGGAGGGAACCCATCTTGTGGGCATCGAACGAGCCAACATTGAGGTTTACGAACTTCACGTCGGGGTTCTGGAACAGCGAGTGTGATGCGGTGATGAAGTCCTGGAGTCGTGAGCCCACAGTGATGACAACATCAGCTCCGTCGGCGATTTCGTTGGCTCCCACCGTTCCCGTCACACCCAGCGCACCCAGATTGAGCTCGCTTATGGGGCCGCTGCCCTTGCCTGCATAGGTCTCAGTGACCGGGATGCCGAACTCAGCGCTGAAGCGTGCCAGTTCGTCCTGAGCCTTCGAGTACCGGACGCCACCACCTGAAATCAGCAGGGGACGCTCGGCGTTCGCGATAATTTGGGCAGCATCCCGATATTCGTCCTCCACGGCCGGGCGACGACGAATGTGCCACACCCGCGGTGTGAAGAAGGATTCCGGGAAGTCGAATTCCGCTCCCTGAATATCCTGTGGCAGACACACCACAACGGCGCCGGTTTCCACGGGATCGGTGAGGACACGCATGGCCTCAGGAAGGGTGGACAGCAGCTGAGCCGGATGAGTGATCCGGTCGAAGTAGCGGCTGACCGGACGGAAGCAGTCGTTGGCGGAGACGTCCCGCTCTACCGGATGTTCGATCTGCTGCAAAACAGGATCACCAAAACGGTTGTTGATGATGTCAGCAGGGAAAAGAAGCACGGGGAGCCGGTTGGTGGTTGCCGTGGCGGCACCGGAAACCATGTTGGTGGAGCCGGGCCCTGCGGAGGCCGTGCAAGCAAGGGTTGCTGCGCGGTTGGAAGCCTTTGCAAAGCCGATGGCGGCATGGACCATGGACTGTTCGTTCTTGCCCTGGTAGTGAGGAAAGTCCACGCCATACTCGTCGATTCCCTGCGCCAAGCCAACGGAGTTGCCGTGGCCAAAGATGCCGTACATTCCGGGAACGAGGCGCCGACGTTCACCGTCCAATTCGCTGTACTGGACCTGAAGGTATTCAACGATTGCTTGTGCGACAGTGCGGCGGCGGACGGCCTTGTTGTCGACCACGGTGCCGATGTCAGCAGCGGCTGTGCTAGTCATGCGATCTCCTAAATTCGAAGGTGCGTCGGCATTTGCAAACCGATTCGCCCGAACTTCAGGTTTTCACTGTGGTGAAGCGCTGGTGTGTCCCACTTTGATACGCGGCCGGGATCTTCAGCGGAAAACAGCAGAGGTCAGAAAAACAGCAGCCGACGGCGGCACGTAAGTACCGTCGTCGGCTGCTGTTTTCTTGTTGTCTCTTTAGTCGAAGCGGTAGGGCTCCTGCGGCCCCACCGATGGCAGCGGCCGTGGCCGCTCGCAGGTGCTTTCGATCTCGATGTGGCGGCTCTGCTCCGAGGAAGCCTCGAAAGCGAGGAGGACTTCGAGCACGTGGTACGCGAAGTCGCCTCCTGTGCGCGGTTCCAGCCCCTTGCGGATGGCATAGCCGAATTCAGCCAAGCCGATGCCGCGATAGGCGTCATCCCGGTGGGTGATGGGCGTTTCCCGCCAGTCGCCTCCACCCGGAGGAGTCATATCCAGAGCCAAGTCACCGGGTTCGCCACGGCGAAGCACGGGCGCTCCGGAGAAGTGGTCCGGGTTCGGTGCAGCCAGGGAGCCACCTGTTCCGTAGATCTCCAAGTGCGGCAGATTGTGGTTCCAAATGTCCCAACTGACGATGACGGTGGCAGTCGCACCGGACTCGAAGTCGAGAGTGCCGGTAACGTGCGTTGGGGTTTTGATGTGGATGACTTCGCCCTCTTTGCCCGGACGCGGCCGGGTCTCAGATGAACGCGGCGTGGTCGCAGAAACCCGCTTAACTGGACCGAAGAAGTTCACCAGGTTGGTGATCAAATAGGGCCCAATGTCCAGCATCGGGCCGGCACCGGGGCTGTAGAAGGGGTCGACGTTCGGGTGCCAGTGCTCATAGCCGCGGCATGCGAAGGACGCGAAAGCGGCCACAGGCTCACCGATCCAGCCGTCATCTATGAGCTTTCGGCTGGTCTGCATGCCCGAACCCAGGAAAGTGGTTGGCGCCGAACCCACTTTCACCCCGGCTTCGCGGGCTGCGTCCAGGATCTGGCGTGCTTCTTCCAAGGAGGTGGCAAACGGCTTTTCCGAGAGGACGTGCTTGCCTGCGGCGATGGCTTGGAGGGTTACCGGTGCGTGGAGCTTCGGGGGCGTGAGATTGAGGATCAATTCAACCTCGTCATCGGCGAGCAGTTCCTCCGGCGTGAGGGCCTTGGGAACCGAGTATTCTGCTGCCCGGGCTTTAACGGCCTCTGCATTGACGTCGGCGAGTGCCACGACTTTTACGTCAGGGTGGACGCCGATCTTGTCCAAGTATTGGTTGAGAACGTTTCCGACGCCGATGATGCCGACTCGAATGGGTTCCATGTGTATCTCCGTCAGTAGTTAGTGAAACCGTCCGGGGCGAGGACTATACCTCGCCCCGGAATAAGTTGCTATGGCTGATACTGCTAGCCGACCAGACGCGCTTGGCGGGTCTTTGCCGTGGCTGTTTCGTCAACGCCGCCGTTGGTGATGACCACGCCGTATAGTGCAGCTGCCGCCTCCAGGGAAACCCGTGATTCGCGATAGTCGTCAAGGACCGCCAGGACGTCGCGTTCCAGCGGATCACCGTATCC
The DNA here is from genome assembly GCF_052113945.1 of Paenarthrobacter sp. RAF54_2. Lineage (NCBI taxonomy): Bacteria > Bacillati > Actinomycetota > Actinomycetes > Micrococcales > Micrococcaceae > Paenarthrobacter > Paenarthrobacter sp. RAF54_2. The sequence goes on along the minus strand of NZ_JBFRDV010000003.1, from coordinate 113,968 downwards.
ACCACCACCTGGAGTGATGGATACAACCTTTTCACCGGACTGGAGGTCGTAGCGACCCACCACGGGGATCTCGCGGCGTTCGCCCGTCTTGAGGTCTTCAACCCAGGTTGAAGGCTCCGAACCGTCGTAACCGCCCCGGACGCCCTTCGGCGGATTGATCTTGCCCTCAATTCCGTACGTAAGAGTGACGCTTTCCCCACGGGGTTCCATCGTCACCCGGGTCGCGAGTCCTCCTCGCTGCCTGCCGGCTCCCCCAGTGTCAGCCACCAGGGTGCGTTCGTGAACCAGGATGGGGTAGCGCTGCTCGTCTACCTCAACGCTGTCGTGGTAGAGAAGCGCACCACAGACAGGACGCTGGTATGTAGGCCAACCGTCAACGTAGGGTGTGGCGGGTCCGCCGACGCCGCCCACCAGAATCTGGTTGACGTAGGCGTTGCCATTGCGTTCGTCGATTCCGGAAATGACCGACTTTGCGGGTGCCTGCCCGGCAGCCCCCTCTGCGGTACCGTAGCCGTCGTCGATTTGGGAGAAGGCGGCCTGGACGATGTTTACCACCCGGTCGGCGAGGTTGGTGGTCCCCGACGAGCAGGAGTACGGGTGCTTCGGGACTCCAACGGCGCAGCCGTCACGCAGCAGCACTTCTACCCGGCGGAAGGTCCCCGCGTTACTCGGGAGGTTCTCCGGGATGCCGGACAGAATGCCTGCCAGTGCGGCGCCAGTGGCCGTGGCCTTCGTGAGGTTTAGGCCGTTGGGAAGGTTGTCGGGGTTGTCGCGCAGGTCAATGACGATCTTGCCCTGTTTGGGTTTCACCTCGAGGGTTGCCTGCAGGTGAACACCCTCCGGGCCTGTGCCGGGGAAGGGATCGTGAACCGATGAGCCGTGGAGGACGTACTCGGGGAGCGTTTCGATCGCACTGGCGGTGAGGCGTTCCGAGTAGTCGAACCAGGCGTCCACGAAGTCCACAAGGTCTTCCACTCCGAACTTTTCGGCGAGCTCGTGGATGCGGCGTTCGGCGATGCGCGATGCACCGACTGAGGCGAGGTAGTCGCCGTACCACTGGTCCGGTACGCGGATGCGGGACCGGCACATGCGGATGATGTCGTCGATGTCCGTGTAGTCGCGCTGAACCCGGACACACGGGAAGATGAGGGCACCTTCTTCGTACACGTCCCGTGCTGTTGCGAAGAAGGTTGTGGGCAGCGAGTTGCCGCAGTCGGCCTGGTGGGCCTTGGTGACGGCAGTGAAGAGGTGGCGTTCCTTGATGAAGATCGGCACCAGGATCACGTGGTCGGCAGCGTGCGAGTTGCCCATGTAAGGGTCGTTGTGGAGGAACGCGTCACCTTCGCGGATGTCGTCATGCAGTTCCACCATGTCTTCGCCGAGCGGGCCTGCTCCAAAGACATGTACGGGGACACCCTCTGCTGCTGCCAGCAACTGGTTGTCTGCGGTTAACACGGCGCAGGAGAAATCGCGGGCCGTGTTGATGACGGAGGAACGGGCCGAACGCAGCAGGCCGCTCGTCATTTCCCGGACAATGCCGTCAAATGCGTTGGCGAGTACCGAGAGCTTTACGGGATCGAATTCGCGTGTCATGGTTACGCCTCCTTACGGGTGAGGTAGATGTTGGATCGTTCGTCAAGCGTGGCGTTCCACTCCGGTGGCACCACGATGGTCGTTGTGGGCTGGTCGATGACAGCTGGGCCAACGATCTTGTCCCGCGGGGCAAGGGTGACGCCGCGGTACCGCTGTGTGCTGAAACTCTCGCCACCGAAAACGATGGAGTCTGTGCGATGGACTTCGGTTGCACGGCTGACCTCGGCTTGGTCCTTCGTGTGCTCGGGCCGTGGGATTTCCACGCGGACGCCCCAGGTGATGATCTCTACGCGGCTGTCCGGATCATGGGTGCCGTTGCGACGGTCGTGCTCTTCGTGGAAGGCGCGCTCAATGATTCCGGCAGCGTCGCCCGCGGTGTCCGGCGCAGCATCCAGGTAAACACGCAAGTCCCATGCCTGCCCCGGGTAGCGGGCATCGACGAAGTAGGTGACGTTTGGGGCGTCGCCCACGCCGTCGAACCGCTTCACGAAGACCTCGGCCTTGCCCGTCAGATCCTCAACAGCCCGGGAGGCGGATCCGGCGTCGAAACTACGGGTGTCGTTGTGCAGTGGTGAGAGGAATTCCGTAGCGATCGGAGCGCGATGGGCACCATACGCGGCGAGCACGCCGGCGGTCGCGGGAATCAGGATGGTGTCAGCCTCCAGGAGGACACCGATGGCGGCCGCCACCATGGCACCTGCGCCACCGCCGGCCACAATAAGGGCGCCCCTGGGATCGACACCCTGTTCCAGCGAGGCTTGGCGGATCGCCGTGGCCATGTGATTGGCAGAGACGTCCAGGATCGCCTGTGCCGCCTGCAAAGTGTCCATGTTCATGGGGCCAGCGATGCGGGTATCGATGGCGCTCACAGCTGCCTCGCGGTCCAGCGTGAACCCACCCTCGAAACCATCAGCGTCAAGGTAGCCCAACGCGACGCAAGCGTCAGTCACCGTGGGCTCCTCGCCACCCCGTCCGTAGGCGGCTGGACCTGGAGTACTGCGGGCGCTCTGGGGACCCACGCGAAGCAGGCCACCGCCGTCGATCCATGCAATGCTGCCGCCACCGGCGCCAATGCTGGAGACGGCCACCGAAGACAGACCGGTCAGGTGCCCCACAAAGGGCTCACCCAGCCATGCTTCCCGGGTATGGCGAACAACGCCCTCTTCAACAAGGGATACGTCGAACGTGGTGCCGCCCATGTCGCAGACAACTACAGTGTCCCGCTCCGGAGCAGCTGCCGCGCCAACAAGCGGTGCCATGGACGGACCGGAGTTAAGCAACAGTACCGGCCGGTCCAGGACGTCCGCGACGTCGAGTACCGCACCTTCGGAGGTAACCACCAACAGATCACCACCGAAACCGTACTCTTGGAGGTCGCCGCGCAGCTTGCCCAGGTGGTCTGCCATGAGCGGCTTCAGGGAGGCGTCGATCGAGGCTGCCGAGGAGCGGCGGTATTCGCGGATGGTCGGGTTGGCCTCGTTGGACAGCGTGAAGGGAATACCAGGCAGGATTTCCTGGATGAGTTCCGCGACGCGCTTTTCATGTGCGTCGTTGATGATCGACCAGAGGAAGGAAACGGCCACCGCTTCGATTCCCTTTTCCTTGAAGGATCCCAGAACGTCACGCACTTGCTCTTCATCCAGCGGCACCAGCAGGTCGCCCTCTGCGGAGATGCGTTCGGTGATTTCAAAAGTCAAGTGACGGGGGATGTAAGGCGGCGGGTATGCAGCCTTGGAGTCGAAGGCGTCCCGGCGGCCGCCTTCACGGAGCAACAGGGTGTCGGCGAAACCAGCCGTGGTCAACAGGGCCGTCTTGGCCACTTTGCCCGTCAGAACTGCGTTGGTGGCGTGTGTGGTGCCATAGACAATCACATCCGCGTTGCGCAGGACGTCGTCCCCGCTCCAGCCAACCGATTCGGCTGCCCGGCGAACAGAGGCTTCGAAGCCGGTGAAAACGCGGTCATAGGTTGTCAGTGCCTTACCAACCGCCATGTCGCCTGTATTTGATCCGACCACCACGTCCGTGAACGTGCCACCGGTATCAACGGCGATGCGGTACCTCGCTTCACCTGATTGTGTCTGTACTTCACTCATGGGTTTCTAACTTTCGTAGAGTTGGAGGGGTTATTGCTGGGGCTTGCCGACGCGGTTACGGAGCAGCCCTACCTTTTCGATCTCGATTTCCACCGTGTCGCCCGGCTCAAGCCAGACTGGAGGATTCCGCTTGGCACCAATGCCCTTGGGAGTACCGGTGGCGATGACGTCTCCCGGTTCAAGGGTGAGGAAGCTCGACAGATAGGAGACGATTCGGGCGATGGAGAAGATCTGGTACTGCGTGTTGGAACGTTGCACTTCGATGCCGTTTACCCGCGTCGCGATGTCCAGTGTCTGCGGATCCCCCACTTGGTCCAGCGTGACTAGTGCCGGGCCCCAAGGGGTTGAGCCGTCAACGGCTTTGCCGGCCAGCCACTGCGTCCCGCGGTACTGGAGATCGCGTGCTGTGACGTCATTCAGTGGAGCAAGGCCTGCAACGTAGTCAAGTGCTTCCTCTTCAGGGACCACGCTTGCCCGCCGCCCGATGACAACGGCAAGTTCCCCTTCGAAGTCGAGGTTGTCGCTGACGTGGGCACCGCCGATTTCGTCCTCCGGACCCACCATGGTGGAGGCGAATTTTGCGAACACGTCCGGGTACTCCGGGAAGGCCCGGCCGGTTTCCGCCACATGGTCCTTGTAGTTGAGACCGATGCAGAGCACCTTGGACGGATCCGTGACCGGGGTGCTCAACCGAACCTCGGTCACCGCGCCCACCCGGGCTACCGGGTCCTGGGCGGCGAGACTGGTGATCCCGGCCGAGATCGCGGAGATCCGGTCGCCGTAGAGCTGCAGGAATTCACGGACCGAAGTTGGCGCACCATGGACTGCCTCAGTTGAGCCCTGCAGGAGCAGTTCCAGATCGAAGACAATATCGTCGATCAGCACTCCCCCTCGGACGCCTGACTCATGGTGGTAGGAGACAATCTTCATGGCTACTTCCCGCCTTCCATGCCCGGGGTCCGTCCGGCAACAGCGAGCACGGCTTCGGCCAGGCGCTCAGCGATGTCCCCTGCCACCTTCTCGTCCATAGGGGTGGACAAGGACAAGAGGTTTGCGGGCGAGCCGAGCAGTCCCCGCTCGTAGGAAGCCCACCAGAGCTCGTGCTGGGTCTTTTCGTCGACCTTCTCCGCGCCGGCTGGAACCGCGCGGAGCAGTGAACCTCGGCCTCGGACTTCCCAGCCGGCGTCGGCGATCTTCAGGTTCACAGCGTCGCGGGTGATGTCACCGAGGTGATTGAGCCTCTTCACTTCCTCTTGAGTGAAGAGTCGCACGGCGACTGCTCCCGCAGCCATGCTCACCGGATTTCCGGAGAAAGTTCCGCCGTGCGGCAGGCTGCCCGGATGGGTCGGGTCGACTTCGGCCATAAGTTCAGCCCGCCCGGCCACAGCGCCGACGGGGAAGCCGCCGCCGATCAACTTGCCTGTGGTCAGCAAGTCCGGTGAAACGCCGTATTCACCGCTGAAACCATTGAATCCGAGGCGCAGGCTGATGACTTCGTCAATGATCAGAACAATCCCGTACCGCGTCGCAAGCTCACGAGCTGTGCGTACAAAGTCCTCGGAGATCCTGAGAAGACCTGCCCTGTTGGGCAGCAGGTCCAAGATGATCGCGGCGTAGGAATCAGGTGCAGCTTCAACTTCCTGGCGCAGGATGTCGACGTCGTTGAGCGGCACCGCGGTGACGTCCTTGATCACGCCGCGTGTGACTCCGCGCTGATATGCCGGTCCGCCGGGAACCAGGGCCACCTCGGACGTACCGTGGTAGCCGCCCTTGGTGACGATGACCCGTTCGCGCCCTGTGCTCGCCCTGGCGATGCGGATGGCGGACATCACGGCCTCAGTACCGGAGTTGGCAAATCGTACCTGGTCAAGATCAGGCAGGCGGGACAACAAGAGATCCGCCAGTTCCCACTCGTAGAGGTTGGGAATTCCCCAGCTGGCGCCGGCGCTGAGCGCCTTCGTAGCGGCCTCCGTGATCTCGGGGTGCGCGTTGCCGTGGATGAGCGACGTGAAGTTGTTGTTCGCGTCGATGAGTTCCCGGCCACGGTCATCCCAGACGCGGTACCCCTCCCCTCGGATGGCGTAGGGGCTCGGAGCTCCCGTGTAATACGTTGAACGGCCGTAGCCGCCGGGCAGCAGAGGGAAGCCGCGGGGTCCTCTGCGCAAATGTGGATCCTCCGCGGGTTGGCGCTCCGCGACCTTTTCCAGGTGGTTATTTGTTCCCAATTGGTTTTTCTCCAGTCTTTTCAGTTCACGAGGTCGATGAGCGGTTGCCCGGTCAGGGCCAGGCGAACCCGTTCCACGGCTCCGTCCTGCAGCGCCCCGGTGGAGCGGTTGGAACGCCACGCAATGTGCGGAGTCAGGATGGTGTTCGGGGCCGAGCGGAGAGGGTGCCCGTCACGCAGGGGCTCCTCTGCAAACGTGTCGATGCCCGCACCGCCGATGTGACCGGAGGCAAGCGCTTCGGCAAGAGCTGATTCATCGATGAGTCCGCCCCGGGAAACGTTGACCACCACCGCCCCCTTGCGCATACGTGCCAGGACAACCCCGGAAACGAGGTTTGCCGTGTCTGTTGTCAGCGGCAGATGCAGCGAGACGACGTCGGAGTTTTCGAGGATGTCCTCGAGTCCGGTCAGCTCTACAAAGCTGTCTGTCACGAACGGGTCGTAGGCCCTTACTCGGGCGCCAACAGCCTGGTACATCCTGGCCACGTGCTGGCCAATGCGCCCCATACCCAGGACGCCGACTTCGAGCTCGGACAGTACCGGTGTGTCATAGCCGATGGTCCCGGCCCAGCCGAGATCACGGATTGATGCATCTCCTGCGGGAAGCCTGCGGGCCAATGCCAACCCCATGGCGAAAGCGTGCGAAGCCACTTCCTCCGAAGCTGTCCCCGGGACAATCGACACCGGGATGTCTGCCGCCGTAGCTGCAGCAACATCGATGTTGTCGTAGCCGATTCCATAGCGGATCACAGCCTTGCACTTGGACATCACAGGGAAGTCCGCAGCGGTGAGTTTCGCGTAAGGAGTGATCATCACAATATCGGCTTCGGGAAGTCCTTCACGGAAGGCTTCGACATCGGCAGCCGGGTTTAGCGTGTAACCGAATTCCTCCGCGAGCGCGTGCTCGCGGTCCAGGTTCGGAAAGTGATGGGGGGCCACAAGAATGGTTCCCTGGGCATCGCGGGTCATAGTCGCCGTCCTGTTCGTTTTGTACCCTCTTCATCTGCCAAGCACCCCTTGGAAGGGTGCTGGTGTCCGGGTGATTTCAAGTAGAACGCGATATGTCCGGGCCCATCCGTACCAAATCGAGACACCCGGGTGGGACACTGTCCCACGCACCCGTCTGCCGGTTTGGACGGAGGCACAAAGAAGCCGGCCACACGCGGTGGCCGGCTTCTTTAAACGTGCTTCAAAGTTAGAGGTCGAACCCTCGGCTGCGGAAATAGTCCATCCGACGGTAAAGCGTGGAACGGCCAATCTGCAAGGTCTCTGCCGCCAGGCTTCGGTTACCGGCGGCTTCCTGTAGAGCGGTCCGGAGTTCGCTGAGTTCGGCGTCCTCCAGCCGGGACAACCGACCCTTGGTAAATACCCTCTGGAAGCCCTGGGGGAGATCGTCCACCGTTACTTCTGCACCACCGGCCCGTTCAACAGCATTGGACACCACTGCGCGTAGCTGGTCGATGTTTCTGGGCCAGTCTGCATGCGTCAACGTTGTGAGAAGCCGGCGGGACAACCTGCGGTCCCCCATCTCTTCAGCGATCGCGTTCGCAAGTTGCGGAATGTCTTCCCTCCTGTTGCGCAAGGGCTCAACTGAAATCTCCAGGACATTGAAGGCTTCAGAGAGAATCAGGGTGGCATCGGTCGGGTGCGTGATAGTGAATGCGAGTTTGGTGGTGGCGTTGCCCCGCAGGTTCCGGGCGAGTTCAGTGGCTTCGCTTTGTGACAGTTCGTCGGCATGTTCAACGATCAACGTGGATGGCAGTTCAGTGGATACACGATGGATGACATCCCGAAGTTGGGGATTCCGGAGCGCGCCACCCCTGGCGTCAACCACGATCTGCTCGCCACGCATGGCTGCAATGGCGCCAGCAAGCCGGCGCTTCCCACTACCCAGTTCGCCGATGACAACTACCGAACGTTCCTGCTCCACAGCCTTTCTGGCCAGGTTCAAGGTGCGTTTGAATCCCAAACTCGTCCCGTCAAGATGCTTTAGGAGACGGTCCGCCGTGTCCGGCAGGGAATTCTGCAGGTTGACCTGGCTGCTTCCGGGCTCGGTAGCGCGATCTTTGGCGGGCGCATGTGGCCGGACCACCACGATTGCCCCGACATTAGCCGCAGACAATGTGACTGGTGATACTTCCAAGGTGGAGAGCCCAGGCCCTTGGAGTGACACCTCGCAATTCAGCTCACGGCCTGAGGACATCACCGATTTCGCGTACCCAGAGATGATGGAGACATCGCCGTCCTCCAACGTAGCCGTTGCGGAAGCGTTGAGGAGGGAGTTCTTGCCGTCAAGGGCAATCACGGCGCGGTTGCCCCTGCGGCGGGAGACCCTCAAGTACTCGCTGAGCAGCGCCCGTTCCTTGGACGACGTCCGGACCTCAATGTCGCGTTCAATCCTGGAAGCCACCCCCTCGAGCATCAACAACGTGGACGACGGCTCCAGCGTGGACACCCTATTGGCGGGCAGAGTAAGCCCGATGACAGCGCGGACCCTGTTGTGGAACGGGTCCCGGACCAGCGAAGCAAAGCACCAGTTACCCCGCATGTCCTCGCGGAAGTGCTCCTCCGGCGCGAGCCAGACACCACGTCCTTCTTCCAGTGCCAGACCTTCACCGTTGCTCCCGCAGCTTTCCTCCAGCAGCGAGTATCCGGCAGGGAAGCCGTCATCCCGCAGGAAGTCTGCTTTGACCAGTACGCCGTTAGGCGCTGTCAGGTTGACGTAGCCACCGAGGTCGGCGGCAACCTCATCCAGTTTCTGGAGGTGTGGACCTGCCGCCTGGATGGTGTATTCGTCCACCCGGCCCTCGTCGAAGAATCCTCGGTCCACCACGGCATCAACACCCGCAGCCCGACTCCTGTACCAGGAGCGCGCCACGATGGGTCGAACACCGGTGAGGTCGGCGTGGGGCTGCATGATGAAGAGTTCGCGTAGCCGGTCTATTTGGCGCATCGACTCTTGCGGCAGCCAAGGGGAAAGTACTTGGGCAGAGGCCATGACAGTAGTTCTTTCTGGTGGAGCCCGGAATTAGGAGACGGCGGTAGTAGTACCACCGCGGCGGGAGGGAAGCCATTTACCTACCCAACCCTGGCGCTTGGGCCGGAAAGCTTGCTCCGCGTGCCAGCTTTCGTCGTGGGCTGCACTGTCATCCAGCGCCTTGGCGCTGATGTAGGCGGAAACCATGCCCGAAAGCCCACTGCCACAGATCATGCTGCTTCCTCTAGCCCCCCGGTTCGAATCTTCGCCTGACATGATTCGTTCCTTCCCGCTTATGGCACTGATGACGGCGGAGCCAGCAGGTGCTGCTTTGCGCCTCTTTCAGGATAGCTAACTAATGATCGTTAGCCAAGAGTTTTCAAGAAATTAGATCCATGTTTAGGTCACGAAGGTGGCTATGTCAGCCAAGGTGACGTCCTCACAACTGCTAGTGTCAAATCATGAGCAGCACGTCCTACAAAGCCGCCCGCGACACCTTCGCCCACCGCTTGGAAGAGTGGGACTGGGCGGGTCAGGGAGCTTCGCGACGACACATACTTGAGGCTTTCCTGCAACTCGCCATCGCCAATGGGTTCAACTCCGTATCCATGCGGACCATCGCCAATGCCGTCAACATCAAACCGCCGAGCCTCTACTCGCATTTTCCAGGCGGTAGGGACGAAATCGTGGCGGAATCACTACGCTGGCACTTTCATCGATTCGGCCTAGCACTCCTGGAAGCCGTTGACCAAGCGGAGTCGGCAGGGGAATTTTGGGACGAGATGGTGCGGCTCCACTTCACTCGACAGTTGACGCTTCCGGAAAGCAACCTGTGGGACCTACTGGTAGCCACGGACAGAATGGCGAACATACTGCCACGTGAACTGCGCACTCAAGTGGACGACTGGGTAAACCTGCACCAAAACATGTACGTCGCCGCCGCCGTCGATATGGGATTTACGCAACCTGAAGAACGGGTAAGAGTGGTGATGACTCTTCTCGAAGGTGCCACACGGTGGGCATCTACAGACGCTGACGACGAAGAACTCACGGCTCTTACCGACCGCGCCGTCGCGCTATCCAGAACCATTCTGGAGATGGATTTCTAGAGGATTTAGAAGGAGATGCTGCCAGCGGCGAACCGGGTGCTCGAGAAGTAACCGGTTCGCCGCTGAGGCGAAATCGCGCAACTGCCACCCTTGAGGCATCGCTTGCTTTTGTGCGCGCTTCTTCGACTAGTTCACCCTCGCCCAGAAAGCCGGTGGAGCGAGGGCGACAGCCCTAAAGCGATGACAACGTTGAAAGAGTCGAGGCGAGTGCATCTGCCAACTCTTGCCCCTTGGCGACAAAGTGCCGCGAGAAGTAGTTTTTATGCTCGTCGTGCTCGTGAAAGTGGTGAGGAGTAAGGACGCCGGAAAAGACTGGAACGTCCGTTTCCATCTGCACCTTCATGAGCGCGTCCACGACGCTGCCAGCTACGAATTCATGGCGATAGATACCCCCGTCAACCACCAAGGCAGAGGTGGCAATGCCGTCGTAACGTCCAGAGGATGCCAAACGGCGGACGAGGAGCGGTATCTCAAAGGCCCCGGGAACTCTGTAAACGTCGACGTCGGGTACGCCGAGTTCCTTGAGTCGCGCCTGAAAACTGTCAAGGGCGTGATCAACGATGTCAGAGTGCCATTGGGCTCCCACAATGGCGACGCGGAAGGAGGTAGCAGGCTGGGTTGTCAAAGAGAGTTCCTTTCATGGATGTCCTCCAAGAATTCTTGCACGCGGCTCCCGATCCCGACTGCAGTGTGACTGGGCATGGGTGGTGCCGTGCCTCGAAAGGAACAGCTCCAAAGCTATAGATGCGGCGAGAACCGACTATGGAACGCACCACCACTACTCCAATCGCTTGTGCTTTGAAATGCGGCTTGGAGTCTTGGCCCACATCCGACACTCCCCCGGGATGCCCTCTCAAAACTCAGGCAATCCTGCATGCTCACCACGAACGTGCAGTACACCGCGAGGCCTAGAGGCCACCTCCTTAGCACCCACTCTTCAATGCGTTGACAAGCTCCGTGTGCCTTACGTAACATATTCACATACAGTCACTACTGAATGGATATGCAAGATGCTTACAGCAGATGCTTCACAAGCCGCGGAGTGGCGGTCCCTTCGAGAGGAACTATTGGCGGGTGACGCCTCTTTTCGCTTCGAGAAGCTGCACGAACGGGCCCAGGCCACGCGCCGCTCTATTCTTCAGATGATCGCCACGGCAGGTCAGGGCCATATCGGGGGGGACTTCTCCGTGACCGATATCCTCACTGTCCTCTTTGACGCGGTTTTGGACGTTGACCCTGAGGAACCCCGAAAGGACGGCCGGGACCAGTTCGTCCTGAGCAAGGGCCACTGCGCGGCTGCCCTGTATTCGACGCTGGCCCACTGTGGCTTCTTCCCGGCGGATGAGCTGACGACCTTTATGGAACCGCTCTCACCATTGAATGGTCACCCGAACCGGGTTAAGGTTCCCGGAGTTGAAACGAACACCGGTCCCTTGGGCCATGGCCTTCCCGTAGCCGTAGGTGCTGCGATCGGCGCCAAGCTGCGCGGAAACGGAGCCAATGTTTACGTCGTGCTCGGCGACGGTGAAATGCAGGAAGGCAGCAACTGGGAAGCACTGATGTCCGCTTCCCACCAGAAACTCGACAACCTCCACGTCATTGTGGACCGCAACCGGCTCCAGCAAGGTGCACGTACGGAAGAGACCAACGGGCTTGATCCACTCGACGCACGCCTCGCTGCTTTCGGGCTTGAGGTCAGGGTCATCGACGGCCACGACTACAACGCCCTCATCGAAGCAATGGCGCCCTCCACCACCGGCTCACCCGTCGGTGTCATCGCTAACACGATCAAGGGCAAGGGCGTGTCCTTTATCGAGGACCGCGTTGAATGGCACCACAAGGTACCCACCGCTGAACAGACCACACAGGCATTCCAGGAGCTCTCATGACCACGACAACTGTGCTCAAAGAAGCACCCACCTTCGACAACAGGCAGGATTTCGCCGACGAGCTGATCCACCTTGCACGAGTTGATGAGCGAATAGTTGCGGTCTGCAACGACTCCGTCGGCTCCAGCAACCTGACGAAATTCCGGGACGAATTCCCGGACCGTCTGATCAACGTCGGCATCGCCGAACAGAACATGGTCGGCGTGGGCGCCGGCCTGGCTAACGCCGGCCTGATTCCCTTCGTCTGCGCCGCTGGCCCCTTCCTGACCGGGCGGTCTCTGGAGCAGATCAAAGCCGACGTGGCTTACAGCCAGCACAACGTGATCCTTTGCGGCATGAGCCCAGGCATGGCCTACGGCGAACTCGGCCCGACGCACCACTCAGTTGAGGACTTCTCCTGGCTGCGCGCCCTGCCTGGCCTTGACATCGTTATCCCGGCAGACGGGGACCAGACCCGGGCCGCCGTCCGCAACGCCGCAGCAAACCCGCGACCGACCTACATCCGTGTCGGCCGGTTCAAGGTCCCCAAGGTCTCTGACCATGACTCCAGCCTTGAACGCGGCAAGTTCGTCACGGCCCGCGAAGGCTCCGACGCGACCATCATTGCAACCGGCACTGAAGTTTCCCGTGCCCTATGGGCTGCGGCATCACTGGATGCGGAGGGAATCTCGGTCCGGGTGCTGAACGCTACCTACCTGAGCCCGCTCGATGAGACGGCGATCGCCGCGGCAGCCCGTGAAACGGGTGCCGTTGTCACAGCTGAGGAAGCCAACGTTGCCGGAGGGCTCGGCGCGGCCGTGGCCAGCGTTGTCGCTCAACTCGAGGACGACGCGCGGGTGCCGCTTCGCATCCTTGGACTCAAAGACTTCGCTCCCACCGGCAGCACCCAATACCTGCTGGGACACTTTGGCCTTGAAGCGGACGACATTGCCAAAGCAGTACGTGGGGCACTGAACCGTGTCTAGCCAGAACCGTGCCGCCGCTGGCTCTGCTGTCGTTGTCGCAGTGGACCAGGGCACGAGCGCAACCAAGGCACTCGTCATGAACGCAACCGGCGAAATCCTCGGCCGTGCGCACGTGAGCCTCAGTCAGCAGCATCCCCAGCCGGGATGGGTGGAGCAGGATCCTCTGGTCATCAGGGACAGCGTGATATCTGCAATCGGGCAGAGCCTGAAAGCCTTTGATTCACACAAGGTCCGGGGCGTTGGCCTTAGCACGCAGCGTGAATCGATCATGATATGGGACAAGGCCACCGGGCAGCCGCTGGGTCCAATCCTTGGGTGGCAAGACCGCCGCACAGCACAACGGGCAAAGGAACTGCTCAGTGACGGCGCAGGTCCTACCGTGCAGCGAATCAGTGGACTACCGATCGACCCGATGTTCTCGGCCCTGAAGCTTGCGTGGTTGCTGGACAGCGTGGATCCGGATCGGCGGTTGAGCCTAGGCGGCAAAATCGCTGCAGGGACAGTAGATTCCTGGCTTGTTTCTTGCCTTACGGGTCAGCACCGCATCGAGGCCGGCAATGCTAGCCGCACCCAGCTGATGAATCTGGACACCGTGGACTGGGACGCTGAACTTCTGAATCTCTTCAGGGTCCCGGCGCAGGTACTGCCGGAGATTGTGCCGTCAAGCGAACCAAGCGGGCCGCTGACCGTTTCCGACGCCGCCGGTGCATCCGTATGCGCCGTGCTGGGTGACTCTCATTCGGCCTTGTACGCCCATGGCGTGCGGGAACCCGGGACGGTCAAAGCCACGTACGGCACCGGCAGCTCCATCATGGGATTGTTGACAGAGTCGACACAGGCGGCGCTGTTGCCAGGGCTGGTCAAGACCTTGGCGTGGCATGATGGTATTCCCCGGTACGCCTTTGAGGGCAACATCCTGGCGACCGGAGCCACAGCTATGTGGCTTGCCCAAGTCCTCGATATTGACGTCGCACACTTGGACTCCTTGGCCAGGACGGTAGATGGCGCCGGCGGCGTGAACATCGTGCCCGCCTTCGCGGGGCTGGGCGCGCCGTGGTGGGACGAATGTGCCGAAGCGTCCATCAGTGGTTTCAATCTCGGTACGTCCGCGGCTCATCTGGCCCGGGCAGCCTTCGAGTCCATCGTCCTGCAGATCGAAGATGTTTTGTCGGCGGCTGAGAAGTCTATTTCCACACCAATCCGCTCCGTTCTCGCTGATGGTGGCCCTACCTCCAACAGCTGGCTGATGCAAATGCAGGCAGATTTGAGCCAACGGACCGTCCTCCGCAGCACTGTGGCTGACTTGTCTGCTCTGGGAGTCGCCCACATGGCGGCTATTCACAGCGGCCTGTGCAGTGCTGAGGACATCGCGGCCTGGCCGCGAAACCGTACCGAGATCCGCCCGGAGATCACTTCCGGAGCGGCTGCCGTACGGAAATTGAGTTGGTCTCGCGCTGTCGCCCGGGCCCGCTGGGCTCCTCCAGCCGAATCCAATGTGGACGCGCGGCAGGACGACACGCTGGTGGCCAGTGAAAGGAGCAGGTAAATGACAAAGCCGATTGGATCAGAAATTTTTGCAGGTCATTTCAAAGGTCGTCGTGCTCTGGTCACAGGGGGTGGCAGCGGAATCGGCCTCGGAATAGCCCAAGCGTTTGCCGAAGCCGGCGCCTCGGTGCTGATCGTCGACCGCGATCCGAAAGTGGCCGACTCGGCCGAAAACCTCAGGCAAGCAGGTTTCGAAGTTGAACACGCCGTCGCAGATGTGACCAAAGAAGATGAAGTCAAGGCAGCCTTCGCACGGGTGGTGGAACTTTGGGGCGCGCTGGACATTCTGGTCAATAACGCCGGCATCATCACTATTGCCAATCTTGAGGAACTTAGCTTGGAGGAGTTCAACAGGGTACTGGCGGTCAATACGACGGCAGTGTTCCTCTGCTGCCGCGAAGCTGCTCCCCTACTGAGAGCCAGTGAAAACGGCGTCATCCTCAATGCCTCCAGCGGACAGGGTCGTCAGGGCTTCATTTTTACTCCTCACTATGCCGCCAGCAAGTTCGGTGTGATCGGGCTTAGCCAGTCCTTGGCCAAGGAACTTGCGCCCTCAGGGATTCGGGTAAACAGCTACTGCCCCGGGATCGTGAAAACAGAGATGTGGGAATACAACGACCGCGAATGGGGAAGCCGCCTCGGCAATTACAAACCCGGCGAACTCATTCAGGAATGGATCAATGGGATTCCACTCAAGCGCCCGGCGGAGGCCGCAGACGTCGCAAATTTACTGCTTTTTTTGGCTTCCGACGCAGGAAGCTACATCACCGGACAGGCCATCAATATTGATGGCGGAATGTTCATGAACTAGCCCATCTCAACTGCCAACGGAGTCAATCATGAGTCAACAAGTAGCCCATCGCCCTGGCGAAGTGAATCCAGCAGGGTCCGAAGCCAAAACAACCCGTCTTTCAAACCTCAGCGCGCGCATTCTCACCGGAAGCGGAGGCGCACTGCTCGGGCTGATAGTCCTAGTGGTTGTCTTCAGCATCCTCTCCCCCGTCTTCTTTACTCCCCGGAACATCATCAACGTCCTGGACCAGGTCTCGGTCCTCGGCATCCTTGCCGTGGGCGCCACAGCTGTGATCCTCACCGGCGGCATCGACTTGTCCGTGGGATCGGTCCTCGGCCTGGGAACAATGGTCCTGGGGTGGACGTCCCACAACGCCGGCTGGCCGCTATGGATGGCCATGCTCGCCGCCCTTGTAGTTGGCGGGCTCGCAGGCTTGCTGAACGGCGTTGGCATCACCTTCGCCAAACTCCCACCTTTCATCGCAACCCTGGCCATGATGTCCGTCGGGCGCGGGCTGGCCAACCTGATAACCGACGGCCAACAGATCGTGGGCTACCCTGAGTGGTTCTCCGACCTCTCCACCCAGCGCTACGCCGGTTATTTCTCCATCACGCTGATCGTTGTTGCACTTCTCTACCTGATGGGCTGGAGCTGGTTGAAATACCGCGCATCCGGCCGGTCAGTCTACGCAATCGGCGGCGGCTCGGAAGTCGCCCGGCTTGCAGGCATCCATGTCAAAAAAGTAACCATCTGGGTCTACGTCTTTGCTGGCGTCCTTGCTGCGCTCGGAGGTATCGTGCTCGCCAGCCGGCTGGATTCCTCACAACCCGGGGACGGTAGCGGATATGAACTCGATGTCATCGCAGCCGTCGTCATTGGCGGAGCCAGCCTTAACGGCGGCGTTGGTCGCATCGGTGGAACGGTGATTGGCGTCCTGATCATCGGTGTGCTGCGCAACGGCCTGAATCTCCTGGGCGTATCCCCGTTCATCCAGCAAATTGTCATCGGTCTTGTCATCGCCATCGCAGTTATGGCCGACGTCCTGCGCCGCAAGCAGCGCCCCTAATCCTCCTCCGGGGTCAATGGTGGTCACTGGCCCCGGAGGACTCCACCTAATCCCGCGTTACCAAACCGCTTTATCAAAGGAGATATACAAAGTGTTCAAGAAAATCGCCATCGCGGCCGTAACTGTTGCCGCCAGCTTATCCCTCGCCGCCTGTTCAGGCGCTGCCGGCTCCGGCTCCTCAGGCGGCGGAGACTCAAAACAGAAGACGATCGGCCTCGCCGTTGCCAACCAGCAGGCAGACTTCTTCAACCAGATCCGCCAGGCCGTCGAGGCCGAGGCCAAAGCAGAAAACGTCAAGGTTGTAGTTGCCGACGCCAAGGGCGACTCCAACACGCAGGTGTCGCAGATCCAAGACTTTATTACCCAGCAGGTCGACGCGATTATCTACATCCCGGCGGGGGCGACCGCGGCGACTGTCCCTGTGAAGGCTGCAAAGTCAGCCAACATCCCCATCGTGACAGTAGACCGTAACCCTGAGGGAGCCCCAGGGAACACTTTCATTGCCACCGACAGCGTCAAGGCTGCCAAGGCTCTTGGGGAGTGGGTCGGCAAGACCGTCAACGGGACCGGCAAACTCGGAGTCATCCAAGGCCAGATCGGTACCACTCCGGAGCAGGCCCGCGACGAAGGCTTCAAGTCCGCCATGACCGAATTTCCCGGCATCACGGAGGTTGCCCGTCAGGCCTCCAAGCAGTGGGCACAGGATGAAGGCTTCCAAATTGCCACGGACATGATCCAGGCCAACCCGGGCATCAACATCTTCTTTGGCCGCGCTGATGCATTGGCTCTCGGTGCCGCGCAGGCAGCAAAGAATGCAGGCCTTGAGAACGTGACGGTCGTAGGGTTTGATGGCGACGTCGCAGGCTTGAAGGCCGTACAGGACGGCACCCTCGCAGCCACTATCTGCCAGCCGACCCAAAAGATGGGCAAGCTCGCCGTCGAATCGGCAGTCAAGCTCATCAATGGTGAGAAATTGCCCGCCGAGCAGCTGCAGGATGGCGTCCTGACCACCAAGGAAAACGTCGCCCCGTTCATCTCCAACCACCCGTAACCGAGCAACGGGCGGCGCCTGACGAGGCGCCGCCCGCCCTGGCCATTCCCTAGTCAACGGAGCCTACAATGCCTACTGAGGACAAGCGCGGACTACGAGTCAGCCGCGTCACCAAGAAATACCCCGGCACCATCGCCGTCCAGGACGTTGACCTGGACATCTACCCGGGAGAAGTCGTAGCACTTCTGGGAGAAAACGGTGCAGGAAAATCCACTCTCTCCAGCATCATCGCCGGTGTCACCCAACCCACCACCGGGACAATGACTTGGAACGGTGAACCCTACGCGCCAGCGACTCCTGGTGATGCCATTGCCGCCGGCATCGGGCTTATTCACCAGGAAATGCGTCTGTTACCTGACCTCACTGTCGCCGAGAACGTCATGATAGGACGCTGGCCGATGCGCAGCGGAATGCTCGATGCCCGCACTATGCGCGAAAAGGCAAAGACCCAGCTTCAGCGGCTCGGGTTCAAGGGAAGCGTCGACTCTCTCGTCCGGGATCTGAGCGTGGCTGGGCAGCAGCAGGTGGAAATCGCCAAGGCTTTGTTGCTCAACGCCTCACTGCTCATCCTCGATGAACCGACGGCGGCACTGGGCCAGTCCGAAACGGACGCCTTGTTCGAATGCGTCCGGTCACTGCAGGCTGAAGGCGTCTCCTTTATCTACGTCAGCCACCGGCTTGCCGAAATTGCCAAGATCGCGACCCGCATCGTCGTCCTCCGGGACGGACTGAAGATCACCGAGCATGCCTCCGGTGAAGTTTCGCCGAACCAACTGGTCGAGGAAATGGTTGGCCGTCCACTAGAGCGATTGTTCCCCGAAGTTCCCCAACCCAGGGACAACGTCGTATTGGAAGTCAAGGACCTGCATGACAAGGAAGGTACTTTCAAGAACGTGTCCTTTACAGTCCGCGAAGGTGAAATTTTCGGAATTGCCGGAATCGTCGGCGCCGGACGCACCGAACTCGTCCGTGCCATCTCTGGTGCCCAACACCGTCACGGCGGCACCATAGTGCTGGATGGTAAAGCGCTCAAAGCCAACGACCCTATGGCAGCCATCAAAGCCGGCATAGTTCTTATCCCTGAGGACCGCAAACAGCAGGGACTTGTCGTATCGGAAACAATTGAGAACAACATTGCATTGCCCAATATGGCCAAGATAGCCACTGGCGGTTGGATTGCACCGTCCAAAGTTCGCAAAATGGCCAGCACTGTGGCCAGGAACATCGGGATGAAGGGCAATGTCAGCCTGCCAGTCGGATCCTTGTCCGGTGGAAACCAGCAGAAAGTTGTCATCGGAAAGTGGCTGGAACGCAATCCGCGCCTGATTATTCTCGATGAGCCAACCCGCGGAATCGACGTCGGTGCACGCGCCTCGATCTATGAAGTCATCGCCGAGCTTGCCCGAAATGGCAACGCCGTGATTGTTGTCAGCTCTGATCTTGAAGAAGTTCTCGGCTTGGCCCATCGAGTAATGGTTCTGGCCCGCGGGCAAAACCAAGGCATCTTGAATGCGGACGAAGCCTCGCCCACCCGTGTCATGGAACTGGCGACAAGATAGTAGATAGGAAGCATGAAATAATTTCATCCTTAGCCTGCAGATCTCTAGCGAAGGACAAACCGTGGCTCCGCGAAACAAGTCGCTCTCAACTGAACAGCTGGGCCTAGTGGTCAGGACTGCGCGGATGTACCACGAGCAGAAACTCAGCCAAGCTGAGATCGCTGAACAACTGCATGTCTCCCAGTCCCGGGTGTCAAGGTGGCTCTCGGACGCGATTAGGGAGGGCATCGTCAGAACGATTGTCGTTGCTCCACCTGGGGCCGAGACCGATCTGGAGGAAGCGGTCGCGGCCAAGTACGGGCTGCAGACGGTCGTTGTCGCCGATGTCCACGCTGACGACGAACCTTCAATCATTCGGGCGCTGGGGGCAGCAGCGGCAAGCTATCTTGAAGTCACCCTCACTGGCACCAACAGGGTTGGTATTTCGTCGTGGTCCGCAACGCTGCTCGCAACCGTGGATGCCATGGCACCCCGGAATGTCAAAACGGCCGAGCGCGTCGTTCAGGTCATCGGAGGCGTCGGCAAGCCGACCGTTCAAGTGCAGGCCACCCATCTGGCGGACAGGCTGGCCAGCGTTACCAAAGCGACTCCAAGGTACCTGGCGGCACCGGGAATTGTTTCCAGTCGCAGTGGCAGGGATGCGCTGATGGAAGACCCCTTCGTGGCTGAGGTGGCCGCCGAGTGGGATCATCTGGACACCTTGCTACTCGGCATCGGCAGTATCGAACCATCTCCCCTTTTGCGGGACTCCGGAAACTCACTCGGAGAAACTGACCTCAGCGTCCTTGCGGCGGCTGGTGCCGTGGGCGACGTGTGCCTGCGGTTCTTTGACGAACACGGATCCTTGGTTGAGTCGGGGCTGAATGACAGGGTGCTCGGTATCAGCCCGGAGCAGATGCTCCGCGTCGGTCGGCGTATCGGCGTCGCCGGAGGGACCAGGAAATATGCCGCCATAAGGGCCGCGCTGACTGGCAATTGGGTCAACGTACTCATCACTGACAAAGAAACTGCGCTGAAACTCGAAGCAGACACAGCGCCCATCAAACTTACAGAGGAACACCATGAACAACCCACTGTCCTTCGCACTTGACGGCCGAACAGCACTCATCACCGGAGGCGGATCCGGCATAGGACAAGCCATCGCCCTTGGCATTGCTCAACAGAACGGGTCCGTAGGAATCGTCGACCTCCCAGGAGATGGACCGGAAGAAACGCTGCACCTTCTCCGCTCGGCAGGCGCTAAAGCCACTTTCGTCCACGCCGATGTCACCAATGCCGAACAGCTCGAAGAAGCGGTCGCAAGGATTCAGGCCGATCTCGGCCCGCTCACCATGGCTGTGAATTCCGCTGGCATCGCCAACGCCGCACCGGCAGAAGACATGCCACTGAGCCAGTGGCAGAAAGTTTACGACATAGATGTGACCGGAGTTTTTCTCAGCTGCCAGGCTGAAGGACGGGCCATGCTTCAGAATGGTGGCGGTTCCATCGTGAACATAGCGTCCATGTCAGGCTCCATCGTCAACCGCGGGCTCAAGCAGGTGCACTACAACAGCGCCAAAGCAGCAGTCATCCACCTCAGCAAGTCTTTGGCCATGGAATGGGCGGAGCGGGGTGTCCGCGTCAATGCTTTGAGTCCCGGATACACCATGACGAAAATGAACTCCCGCCCAGAAATGGTCCACCAGATGGAGGTCTTCGCGCAGGAGACACCCATGAAGCGGATCGCCGATCCGTCCGAAATGGCAGGACCTGCAGTGTTCCTCCTCTCAGAGGCCTCCTCGTTCGTCACTGGCATTGATCTCCTGGCCGACGGCGGCTTCTGCGCCCAATAATGAGGAAAGCCTGCTGGCTGTCCGGACTCATTGGGATAGCCAGCAGGCGGACTGACGCATCGTCTCCTCATCTTGAGCAACCACTTCAGTGATAAGTTCCACCGGAACGATGGCCATCTTCGATGGATCAACGGTTGCTTCCGCGTTCTCCCGCGCATAGCGATGTCAAAAATGCAATTACTGTTCCCAGCGCAAATAAGGCCAAGCCTTGCTAGCGAATGGCCCAGGGCCACAGCTCGTTCTTAGGAGAGGATGACCGTGTGGCGCCCGGAGAGGAAGACGCGGTCGTCGGCGTGAAGACGTACAGCCTCCGAAAGCACCTTCCGCTCGATGTCACGGCCGATCACCACTAGGTTCTCGGCTTTGCTTCGGTGATCGACTCGCACCACATCCTGCTCGATGATGGGACCCTCGTCGAGTTCAGCGGTCACGTAATGAGCGGTCGCGCCGATAAGTTTGACGCCCCGGAGGCGGGCTTGGTGATATGGCCTCGCGCCCTTAAAGCTCGGCAAGAACGAATGATGGATATTGATGATCCGCCCCTCGAAGCCCATGCAGAAATCGTCGGAGAGGACCTGCATGTATCGGGCTAGGACGATGAAGTCAGAGCAAGTCTCGTGGACCAGCGTGGATAGTTGCCTCTCCGCCGCAAGCTTGGTTTCCGGTGTAACCGGGATGTACTGGAAGGGCACGCCAGCCGACTCCACGGCGTTACGCAGGTCTTCATGGTTGGACACGACCATCGGGATCTCCACGGGGAGTTCCCCCCTTCTATAGCGGTAGAGGAGGTCGTCCAGGCAGTGATCAAACTTCGACACCATGATCAGGGCCCGTCGCGGTTCGCGAACTCTTCTGAGCTCAACTATCGGGTCGAATCGGCCGAGACGATGAACGAGCTCTGCACGAATCAGCTGTTCATCATCGCCAGACTCGAATTCGACCCTCACATTGAGCTGGGCACTGTCCTCGTCACTGAATTGGGCGCTGTCCAGAATGTTCCCTCCTGTGGCTACGATGCCACCGGTCATCGCGTGGATGATGCCGGGCTGGTCCGCTGCCCGGATGCGAAGTATGAAGCGCTCCACCGTTAGCTCCTAACCCGAAGGCGCTCGGGATCATAGACAGGCGTCCTTCGGACCGTCGCTGGGGCTGCTCCCGAATCCGTGCCGACTTCAAGGGCGCTTCCGATGCGTGCGAGTGCGGAATCCACCCTCGCCAGCGCGACGGTTCGCCCTCCCAAGACCGGTGATGCAACGGCCATCGAAATGCGACCAACTGACATTCCGTTCAGAAGCACTGGCCGACCGTCGAGGCAGGCGGCGTCCGCCGTCGTTTCTATACTCACCAGACGGGTGGGGACGTCTTTTTTCTTCGTCAGTAGCGCATCGCGTCCCTGGAATTGCCCCTTCTCGAAATCGATCGTCCAACCCAAGCCGCATTCATAAGGCGTCGTCGAGCGGTCATATTCATAATTGTTCATGACCATGCCAGCTTCCGTACGAGCGACCAGGATGGCTTCCAACCCCATGAGTTCGATTCCGAGATCATGTTGGGCAAGGATCTCGTCCCAGAGCGTGTCCGCATGCTCAACAGGGACGATAATCTCGAACCCGAGCTCAGCCGTAAACCCGAGTCTTAGGATCGTTGCTGGAACATTCGCCACCTCGACTCCGATCAGTGAACCGTAATATGGCAGCGCTTCGTTCGAGATGTCGGCCTTCGTAAGGCGCTGCAGCAGGGTTCGGCTTAACGGCCCCTGCAGGGAAACGGCAGCGAATTCCCCACGTCGGTCTGTAACTGTGGTGCCTTTCGGAAGTGCTCGCTCCAGCTGTTGCTGCGTCAGCTGCTCACCGCCGAGGACAAGCACAGTTTCCGGGGAGAGCTTCACCAGAGTAGTGTCCTCGATCATGAAACCGTCATCATCAGTGAACACGCCGTACACAATAGTTCCCACGCGTAAGGCTCTTACGTTGCGCGAGAACACTCTGTCTACTGCTGCAACGGCGTCGGGACCCTCGACATACCATTTGCGGATCGTTGAATACTCGAGTGCGACGACAGCCTCGCGGAGTGCCTTATATTCCTTGGCTGGATCACCATAATCGATAGCAAATGGTCTGCCGAACGAATCGGCCCACTCGGAAACACGGTGGGCAAACCGCGAAGTGGTCGGGTTTGGTTCAAGCCCTGGTGGAATCTGCATTGGTGACTACCCCTAGTGGATTGGCATATGTCCCGCTTGCCTTCGCCTGACGATTGAACGGTAAGGCGCGGCCTTATGGATGAGCGTGACGACGAGTGACTCGCGCACACTATCGGTACTTGAATGGTCGTTAATTAGTTATGAGCGGCTAGAAATTTCAGCCTGAAAGGCCCGTCAGGGGCGGGTTCACGCACATCGTGGCCTGCTTATTTAATGATAAATAAATGAAGCAGCGACCTTGGCGCTAGGACAAGGATGTTCCTGCCGTCACTGCTCCATCGATGATGTGTTCGGCTCCGGAGATGTAGCTCGACTCGTCAGACAGCAAGAAGAGTACAAGCTGTGCTATCTCCAGGGGCGCGGCGTACCGACCCAAAGGAATCTGGTCATGGGTTGTGACTGCCCCACTGGAGGCAATGTCTCCGGCAATCATGTCGGTCATAGTGTCCCCAGGATGAACTGAGTTAACCCTGATGCCGTCCCCGGCCAGTTCGAGGGCCGCAGCCTTCGTCATGCCTCTCACTGCCCATTTGGACGCTACATACGAGAAGCAATCGGTGAAGCCAACAATCCCCGCTGTCGAAGAGATATTCACAATAGAGCCACCGCCCGACGCTCGCATGGCTGCCGCCGCCGCCCGCATACCGAGGAAAACGCCCTTTTGGTTGACGTCGATTGTCCGCTGCCACTGATCAGGCGTGGTCATGTCAAGTCGCTCGTGAACCAGAATTCCTGCGTTGTTTACCAGCCCCGTTAGCGGCCCAAAGTACTTTGAAGCAGAAGCTACAGCCTCATGCCAGTGGTCCTCCTTGGTCACGTCCAGACGGACGAAGCGGGCCGCGGGGCCAAGATATTCGGCGAGCTCGCGCCCCTGCTCGAGGAGGATGTCCCCGATAATGACCCGACCGCCCTCCTGCACGATTTGATCAGCGTATGCAGCACCCATTCCTCGTGCCCCGCCTGAAATGATGACGGTTTTGCCGGCCATTCGTCCACCGTGATTGATTGACTCGGCAGTGGAGTCCTGTGTGGGGGGCTTCATGTTTTAGGCGTCTCCTTCGGACTGGTGTGTTGCCGTGACTCTGGTGGATCCGCCGTTAGGGCTTCACGCTGTGCTTCCGCGCGATCGCCACATTCTCATGCCACTTGGATGCAGGAGCATAGGGCGAAGGCCTCAGTTTCCGAGCGGGATCATTGGTTCTGGAAGTGTCTCCATTACGAACAAATTCGCGGTCAGCCCGCCGTCAACGACGATGTTCGTGCCCGTAATGCCAGATGCCTCGTCAGAGGCGAGGAACGCGACAGTTGCGGCAATTTCTTCCGGTTCGATCAACCTGCGGATCGGTACACGATTGAAATCATTGAGCATATGCTCCAGAACATTAGGGGTCGAGGTTTTGTGGACCATATCAGTGTTCACAAAGCCTGGCGCAACACAGTTGACCCTGACGCCAAAAGGCGAGAGTTCGATCGTCATCGTCCGTGCCATGCTGACCACAGCGGCTTTCGTAGCCGAATAAGCGGTGACCGGACCGTCCGCACCGAGTGCGTCGATTGAAGAAATGTGGATGATTGATCCTCGTCCGTTGTCCACCATGCCCCTGGCTATCGCTTGAGACAGGAGGAAAGTACCCACCACATTGATATCAAAGCTCTGCCGAATAGTTGCAGCATCCACTTCGAGGAAGGGCGGCTCATCAAACACGGCAGCATTGTTAACCAGTACGTCGATCCGGCCCCACCGCTCCAGAGCAGTCTCTGCAAGCCGCCGCACGTCAGCTTCGGAGGAGATATCTGCGGAAATCGACCACGCCCGTCCGCCAGCACCTTCGATGAAGGCCACCGTCTCGGCGAGTGGTTCAGGTGCCCGGCCCACGATCAGGACCTCGGCTCCTTCAGAGGCCAATCTAAGAGCGATCGACTGTCCGATCCCGCGGCCTGCACCGGTCACGATCGCAGTCTGGCCTTCGAGTCGTCGGTAGTTGTGTTGGGCCACTGGGAGTTCTCCTTGCTATTCATAGTGCACTTGGTTGGGAAAGATGGAGCTGGCAACCTGAGTCCGCCGGCTATTTTCATTACGTCCATGTCATCAGTCCATTCGGCGACGAGCCCTTGAGTATCCCGTTTTGCGATTAGCGATGGAATTCCGTCAGTTGGCGGGCGTAGCCGCAGTCACAAGTCCGGGTGGCTCATTGATGACCTCGCGCCAATCCGAGCCGCTCGAATATCGCGGGCCGCCTGTACCGGAAATAGACGGCCGTCCCCATGCCCCCGAGGAGGGCAACACCAAGGATGAGGAGCAGCCCGAGGCTTTGGCCGGAATTCCCGCCCACAACCAGCTCGAAGTGCAAAACCACCAAGACGACAATAAGAGTGAAGGCAGCAAAAGCGACCAAGGGGGCAGCTACTACCTTCAGTGCCATCACTTTGGAAGAGTGTTCGGGGTTACGGCGAAACCACACGATCACGGCAAGACTAACCAGTGCCATCAATGTAAGGATGCCTGTGGAGCCCAGGCCGCCCAGTTGACCATAAAGGGCAGCGGGGTCTGTGCCCGCAAGCAGGAAAGGAACGAGTCCCCCAGCGACGACGGCCGCTGTCGCGTTAGAGGCTGTATGAGGCGATTTGTGGCGGGGGTGCACTCGGGACAGGTACTGAGGTAGGGCTCCATCTACCCCTAGGTTGTGCACGTACCGCGCTATGACGTTGTGGATGGACAACAACGCTGCAATTGCTGACGTTGCAATAAGAACGAAAGCAACCTGCGCGAAGACCGGTCCCACGAACCGACTTACGGCGTTTCCGAACATCGTCGCAGGCTCGCTGCTGGCCGTTTCCGCAGCTGAGCTTCCATACGCCGAGACAAGTGCGTAGCTGGAAAGCGTATATAAGGCTCCGATGAAGACGACCGCCAAGTAGGTGCTTCGGGRGACTGTGGTGTGGGGCTTTTTTACCTCGTCCCGATACAGTGCGGTCGCTTCGAAACCGATGAAGACCATAACGACGAAGACCATTGCTATGGGAATATCCCCTTTCGCAAACTCAGTCGGGTTCAAGGGAGCGAGGCTCAGGCCTTCGGCACCGCCACGCGTGAGAGTCGCCAGGTTGAAAATCATTACCAAAGCAACTTCGAGGACCATCACGACGCTCAGAACCTTGGCAGACAGTTCGATGTGGAAGTATCCCAGCGTGCTGACGGCCACCCAGCCGATCAGGGACCAGATCCACCATGATGTATCTGGCCCGCCGAAACTGCTGACGAGGGAGGTTATCGTGATGCCCGCGAAGACGTAGACCCCGGCGAGCAACGCCAGATAGGAGACTATGGCCATGAATGCAGCCCCAAGACCGGCGACTTTGCCCAGGCCCGATGTGATATAGGCGTAGAAAGCGCCCGGCGTTGGCAGGGACCGCGTCATTGCGATGTACCCAACGGAAAAGACCATAAGAAGTACCGTTGCCAACGCAAAGGCGACAGGTGCGGCTTGCCCAGCGAAAACGATAGTAAAAGGTATGTAGCCAGACACCGAAACGATGGGAGCGGAAAACGCCAGAACACTGAGCACCAGCGATGTCATGCCCATTCTGCCCGAAAGACGGGTTTCCGTACGTCGCGATGCGACGTCCGTTTGGACTCTAGGTTCGATGGTCATAGGGAAACTTTCGTGGTCAAGCTGCTTCGAGAGCAGTCGACGCCATTTGGTAGAGCAGACCGCGACTCTGCGACGCTCATCTCATGGCGTTTATGGGTCTTACAGGAATCGGAGGCAGTGAACTGGCCTTAAGAGCTTGGCTCTCGATGCCGCGACCACCGGCGAGGGCGAAGTTGCCTTCATTTGTGCCGACCTGGCTGGGGCCCTGGTTTTATGACGTACTTTTGGTATGAACTTAATCACCATTAAGCGATGTCGTCAAGAGGTTTGATCCCTTAATAGTCCGCTCTTGCCATAAGTCTGCGGGAGTGGCAATAATCATGCAGACAGTCAGGTCCTCTCCAGCCGCATCGTGAACTTAACGGCGCGTAAAGTGGAGAGCTCGACCAACGGACAATCAAGGAGAGAGCAATGTCCAAAGAGTCTTCCCTTAGCCTTCTGCACGACTACCATGCCGCGTGGGAGCGGGGTGACCAGGCCGCCGGCATCGCCTTCTTTGCTGAAGATGTGGTTGTGCACATGGGAGGCACAGGCCCCCTGGCCGGGGACTACCACGGGCGGGATGCCTTCGCCGCGGACTGGATCGGGCGCGTCGCCGCATATACCGACACCTGGGAAGTTGGCGGCCAGAACGAGGTATTGCTGGTTGGCGACGATGGGGTGCTCTTGCTGGTTCATGAAGTGTGGACCAGAGGGGAACGTCGCGTGGAGACAGACCGCCTCGGTCTCTATAAATTCTCAGAAGGGCAGATCATCGAAGCCTGGTTCAGTGATATGAAGCAACAGGAAGTTGAACGCTTTTTTGGCGATCTGACCTAGGCCACGCCGGACTTCCCTGCATGTTTTGCGTCTGCGCCACTGGCGCAGACGCAATCAGGCATCACTGAGCGCCCAATACGTTTTGTTCGCCGTCGGCGACAGCTCATAGTGCAATTGCTTGATAAGCGTTAAGCTGTGTACAGTGCCAGCCGGCTGGTGGTCTTCCGTGCATGGCCGACGAGCTTGCCGGCTAGCCGTGAGCAGCGAGCAGATAGGAATTCTGGGATGGTATCGAGCCGAACTGTGAACAAGACGAGCGCCGGAGGAAAAATTTCCGCGGCAAATGGTGACGCTATTGGTCGCGACGTAGTCATGAAAGTTGCTCTTCAAAAGTTCTTGCAGCATGGGTATGCGGGAACCAGCATGAAAGCCCTGGCCGAGGAACTCGGCGTTTCCGCGCCGGCCATCTACTGGTACTTCCCCTCCAAGAACGATCTGTACGTATCCGTACTGGCCGCAGCTATGAAGGACTTCCTCACACATGTTCGTGACTCCATAACTGAAAACGAACCCGTTCTCAGGTTGGGGCAGATAGTACGTGCCCATGTCACGTGGCAGCTGCAGCAATTGGGTGCTGCCCGGGCCTTTGATCTGACGATGTCGTACAAAGGCGAAGCGCACGAAATCCCCAGTGAACAGCTGGAGCCCGTGTTTGAAATGCAGCGAGAGTACGTTCGCGAGGTTCAGAACGTCTTGCAGGCGGGCAAGACACGTGGCGTGATGCAGGTGGATGACGTGCCGACTGCCTCGTTCGCCATCATCACGCTGTGCGACTACGTATTCACCTGGTTCGACCCTCACGGCGAAATGTCAATCGCTGCCGTCGCTAACAGGTACGAAGGCCTGGTCAGGAACATGGTGGGCGCGTCCACTTCCTCGGCTTCCAGCGCAGCCGCCTGACGGCATGCGGCTGCTACCGCTGGGTGCTCATAGTAGCGTGCTTCTGGGGGAAGTCCATGCGGGTCTGTCGTGGTGAGATCGAGGTTGTGGTCGGCTTAACGAGCATTAATTCATCGCTGACTCGTTGACTGCCGGTTGGAGCTGTTGACCTGCCAAGAGGTCCGAGGTGGACCTCTCTCGATGTCCACCGCGGTCCACGCATTCTCGGTCCTTGCGGGTTATGCCTTGGTCTCCAAACTCCGGTAGTGGGATGCAACAGCGCGTCGATCGATCTTGCCACTGGCCGTTCTGGGCATCGGATTCAGGATATTTATCCGCTCAGGAACGGCGTAGTCAGGGAGTAAGGACTTCAAGGCAGCCTGGGCGGCATCCTCGTCGAAAGACTCACCGGGGCGCTCCTCGACAACTGCCCACACTCGGTTCTGAAGGATGGGATCAGGCACTGCGAAGACGCAGCTTTGTCCGACGGATTCAATATTGGCAAGTAACGCCTCTACGTGGGCCGGCAGCACCTTTTCCCCCCCTCTGTTGATGACGTCGTCGACCCGGCCCTCTATGTAGTAGAGCCCGTCATCGATTCTCGCAAGGTCGCCAGTCCGCAGCCAGCCACGACTGATTTTTGACGCTGTGAGTTCTGGCTGGCGCCAGTAACCCTGCATAAGCGTGGGCCCCTGAACCCAAAGCTCACCGACTTGTCCAGGCGCCACGTCCATTCCATCCTCCCCCACAATACGGATGCTGGTGCCCGGAACGGCGAACCCAACGGACTCTCCATGATCACGGGCGTACTCAGGAGTCAGGAAGGACACGGCCGAACCATATTCGGTCATGCCGTATCCGTGAAACGGGCGCAGGTTCTGCCATTTTGCCAGCAGTTCATCAATCCAGGCGGCCGGCATGGGGGACCCGCCGTACAGAAGCACCCGTATAGAATCCAAAGCCTTTTCGGCCCCCTCGGCGAGCATGATCAACCGAATAATGCTGGGAACTGCTGCCAGATAGGTCACGGGCCGGGCGGAGAGCGCGGCAATCGCATCCTTTGTACTGAACTTGTGCAGCAGGTCCGTTCGGGCACCCAGGAGAACCATATGACCGAATTGATCAACAAAACCTGTGTTGTGGAACATAGGCACAACCACGAGGGTGGAATCGTCCTGGCTTGTTCCCAGAACGCGAACGAAAGCCCAAGAGGCCTCAGCCAGAGCCGACTGCGTCAGTGTCGCACCCTTGGGTTTTCCGGTTGTGCCGGACGTGAAACTGATCAGTGCGGGCGACTCTGGGTCAGGTAATGCGAAAGCCTCACTGGGAACGCGTTCATTGGCACCGGACAACACTCTTACGCGTTCCTTGGGAACGTTCAGAACGGTTTCGAAATGGGCATCGTCGGCGAGCACTAGCACTGCCTCAAGGAGCTCCACCTGGTCTGCGAACTGAGCTGGGTTCAACCTGTTGTTCGCCGGCGCAATCACTGCTCCCAATGACAGAACGGCCAAATAGTGGGTTATCCACGGAACGGTATTGTGGCCGACGATGACAACACGATCGCCGGGCTGCACGCCTTGTTCAACAAGCCAGGCCATGCAGCCGGAGACCTGCCTTGATAGCTGTCCGTAAGTGAATTGATGCGGCCCTGCTGTGAGTGCCAAAGCATCTGGAGTCGTTTTGGCCCAATGGGCAAAGGCCGCCGGAAGCGTCTCGAATGGCAGCGGGCGGTGATCAGCATGCTCTTTCATACGGCAGATACTCCTCATTTCTTGCGCGTGTGCAAAATGTGATATGCGTCTGTGGACGCCTAAGCCCGGCCCCCTTCGAGCTTGTGACGTGGGAAATCTGTCCGCCCCCGATTGACGGACAATAGGAATTTTGTCCGGCTGGCGGTCGGGCGGGGTCGGAATTTCGTAGCCGCCGCTTCCGGAAACAGAACTCAGCTAGCCGTCACGCGCGCGGTGAGGAGGTCGCGGATCCGAACATGCTCGACGATCTCCCCGTCACGTGTCCGATAAGCGGTCATGCCTCCGCCACCGGCTGAAACCTCCCGCAGCGATGCGAAGAAGTCAGCGGGGTTCAGCACCTCCGGAGAAACGACGCCTGGACCAGGCACACGCCCCTGCAGGGCGACAAGAGCCCCCGCAGCTGCAGGAGTACCGGTTGCGTCCTCCTGGCTCATCTTGCCTCCGGAGAGGAAGGAAATCCCCTCGCTTCCAACCCTCACGTCGACGATAAGACCTGCCCCTACGGGTTCACGGTCCGCGTGGTGTGTACGGGCAGTCTCAAAAATCGCCTGCATGGCCGCTGTACGGTTTCGCCCTTCGGGAAGGCGTGAAATGACCCAACCGAGATGTGTGAAATCTTCCGGGATAAGACCTCCCCTATTCTTAGCCTCAGTCACTCTGGTGAAGCGTGGAAGGGTGGTCACCTCTGGATGGCTGAGCGTTACGACAAGCTGCTCCCCCACCGGTTCTGGGAATTTCACTCGCTGCGGTTCAAGCTCCTGCCATGTGGGAGTGCCGTCGGCGGTGGGCACAGCTGTGCTGAATGAATGGGCGAAATGCGGAACTACGGCGCCAACCATATCGGCGGCGTCCACACACCACGTAATCGAAGCACTTGCATCCCCGGCTGGCAGCGAATCGAGTGCCAGACGTACAAGGACATTCGTTGTCCCCGGGGCTGAGCCCATGCCGATGAGTGCCGTGACGCCAGCGGTCCGCGCTGCCTCGTCCCGCTGAAGCAGCAGTTCCGTAGCATCCGCATCGTCGCAAATGTCGACATAGTCGATGCCTGCTGCAATCGCGGCGTCAAGGATGACTGGCCCAAGCGTGTAGTAGGGGCCGGTCAGGTTCACAACCAGGTCTGCCTCGGAGAGGATACCGTGCAGCTTGGCGGGATCGGCCAAAAGGTCGAACTCTATCTGCTTCACTTCTTGGTTTCCCGCCTCGATGACC
This sequence comes from Paenarthrobacter sp. RAF54_2, assembly GCF_052113945.1. Taxonomy (NCBI): domain Bacteria; kingdom Bacillati; phylum Actinomycetota; class Actinomycetes; order Micrococcales; family Micrococcaceae; genus Paenarthrobacter; species Paenarthrobacter sp. RAF54_2. Next base: position 82,752 of record NZ_JBFRDV010000003.1, on the reverse strand, counting down.
CAGTCATCGCGGAACCGGCGGTCACAGCAGATCAAACGCAACTTGGTGGCCGAACGACCCAAACCACGGAACAATCCTGACGCCTGAGCGCCTCCCGCTCCAAGCACCACAACTGTCGGCTTGCCCATAGTTGGCACCTCTTTCGATTTTCCTTGTTAGTCATTTTTGCTTTGACCGCATGGAGGCAGGCACTCGTCCGGCTTGTCAGACGCAAGCGGCAGCGCTCCCGATCCATGCAGATGGTGATATGGCAGGGTTGCGGGCCGGCAGCAGTGCTGCGGCCCGCAACCCTTACAGCTCGGCGTCTTAGCCCACAGCGGCTTTTGCCCGCCTCTGCGAAGTTGCCGCCTCATCGACCGTGAGGCCGTTTTCAGTCGCGACCAACTCCACTCCATAGGTCTCCCGGGCGTGTTCTTCCGTTTCCCACAATTCAACGACATCTTCGAGAACCAAATTTGGGTCCCGCTCCAACGGAGATCCATACCCACCRCCAGAAGCATCGAAACCGTGAATGATCTCGCCTGGGTTCAAGACGACGGTTGCCGTGTTGGCAAGCCTTTCGCGGGAGCCATCGGTCCTCTCCAGCCAGGCTTCCGCTGTCCGGCCATGAGAACCGCCGGCCACACCCTTGGAGGGATTGACCTGACCATCGCATGGGTAGATCACAGTGATGGGGTCAGCCTTGGGCGTATACGCGAGCTCGAAGGACGGTCCGCCCCGGAACTTACCGGCACCACCCGTGTCTGCCACGAGTCGAAGGTACTTGTAGAGAATGGGCATCTTGACTTCATCGACCTCGACAGAGTCCCGGTACATCAGCCCACTGACACAAGGAACCCCGTAGGTGACCCATCCATCGGCGTGGGCACTGCCCGGACCGCCGTTTGCCGTGACACACACTTGGTTTACGAAGTCCTCGCCAGTGCGCCTGTCGACGCCTGAAAGAACAGCGTAGCCAACGCCGACACCTACGGCTCCTTCCGCGACACCGTAAGGCTCGCCAAGTTGGGCGAACGCGGCTCCCACGACGTTGATAAGCCGATCAGTGACGTTAGTCGTAGCAACCGAGCAGCTGTGCGGGAATCGCGGTTTGCCTACCGCAGAGCCCTCGTTCATGTCGATGATGACCCGACGGAAGGCGCCCGAGTTCTTTGGAATCCTGGTGGGGATCGCATTAAAGATCCCGCTAAAAACTGCAGCCCGGGTCGTGGCTTCCGTGAGGTTGAGGCCACAGTCGACATTCGGCCCATTCTTAGTAAGGTCCACGCGGATCAATCCCGCTTCGGGTTTGATCTCGATGCTGGCCTCGATCTCCAACCCATTAGGAAGGTAAGGGAGGAAGGCGTCATGCCGTCCAGTGTTGTGCAGCGTTGCTGCCGGGAGATGTTCGATCGCCTTGGTCATCATCTTCTCGCTGTAGTCCAACCAGTCGCGAATGAACTTCTTGACGGTCTCGATACCGTACTTGGCGACGAGCTCCTTCAAGCGACGCTCTGCGATCCGGGCTGCGCCCACGGAGGCCAAATAGTCTCCGTACCACTGGGAGGGAACTCTGATGCGGCTCCTGCACATGCGGATGACATCATCGACGTTTTCGTAGTCGGATTGAACCTTGACGGTGGGAAAGATCAAGGCCCCTTCTTCATAGACATCCCTGGCAGCAGCGTGATACGTGGTCGGGATGGAGTTACCAATGTCGGCCTGATGTGCCTTCGTCACAGCGGTAAAGAGGTGCTCCCCATTGACGAATACTGGAACAAGGATCGTGTGATCGGCGGCGTGGGAGTTTCCTATGTACGGGTTATTGTCGAGGTAGGCATCCCCTTCCCGGAGCTCGGGGTGAGCGGCACGCAGGGCCTGAGCTTGGAGTTGCGCTCCAAAAACATGCACTGGAATGCCTTCCGCCGCTGCAAGCAATTCGTCGTCGGCCGTGAGAATCACGCAAGAAAAGTCGCGCGCACTGTTGATGACGGCAGAGCGGGCCGAACGGAGAAGAGTGTTGGTCATCTCCCGAACGATCCCGTCGATCTTATTGGCAATAACGGCCGTCCGAATGGCATCAAATTTCTTGCTCATGCCTCGTCCTCCTCGATGTGCAGCAGGTAGTTTCCGGTGTCCGCCACGTGAGCGGCCATTCCGGGGTAGATGACTAGCGTGGTCGTGGGTTCCTCGATAACAGCCGGACCGCTCACGTGCGTTCCCGGGAGGAGATCAGCCGGCTTAAAGACCGGTGTCTCGATTTTGCCTGTGCCACTGAAATAGCACGTCCGCGTGGAAGCGGAGCGCCCAACGCGCTCGGCGGCATCCGGGAACGTCCTATCCGCACGGGGAATGTCGACAGTCACACGGGCCCGCCAGTTCAAGAACTCGATCGGCGAATCCGGGTCGCGAACGGCCATAACGCGCTCATGGAGCTCGTGGAAAGCGCTGAACAGTCGTTCCTGGTCAATTTCCTCGTTCAACAGTGCTGAGTCGAGCGGCACGTCAATCGCCCAGATCTGGCCCTTGTACCGGGCCTCCACGCCAAACTCCATGGAGTGGTCCGGGTAGTTGTCACTGAACCTGGCTGCAAACGTGGTGAGTCTTGTCTCCAGTCCTCTCAGGACCTTCTCCACGCTCTCTGCCGCGAAGTCGTCTGAGGAAGTAATCAGCGAAGCAGACTCCTCCTTGACGATGTCCGCAAAATGCATACCGGAAGCGGAGAGGGCCGAGGCGACCTTGGGCAGGATGACACGGCGCGACCCCAGCTCACTGGCAATTTGCATGATGTTGATGCCGGCAGCCCCACCGCCCGCTACGAGCGTACTGTCTTGGGGGTTCAGACCCTGAACGGTCGTAATTTCATGGACAGCCTTCACCATCGCTTCACTTGCCAGGGACAGAACTCCCCATGCAGCCTCGAGCACACTCACACCGAGCTTGGAGGAAATCCTTCCGATCGCTGCCTCTGCAGCAGCGACATCCAGCTGCATACGGCCGCCCAAGAAGTAGTCGGGGTCGAAGTAGCCAAGCACGCAGGCAGCATCGGAGAGTGTCGGTTCAGTCCCTCCGTTTCCGTAACACGCAGGACCAGGTTCCGATCCTGCCGACTGCGGGCCGACTCGAAGCAAGCCTCCTTCGTCCACCCATGCAATCGAACCGCCGCCAGCCCCGATGGAGCGAATGTCGACCGAGGAAATGCCAAGAAGATCGCCTTCCCATTCGGGTCCAATCCACGTATCACGCGAGTGGACCACTGCGCCGTCACGAGACAGTCCGACATCAAAGGTGGTGCCTCCTGTATCGCATACGATCATGTCGCCGCCGAGCCCTTCGAGAAGGGAATAATTAAGGCCGGCAAGAGGGGCCATAGACGGGCCGCTACGCGCCGTGTGAATGGGCGATTCAATCACTTCCTCGATGTTCATGACACCGCCAATGCTTGTGGAAACTAAGATGGCGCCTTCGTACCCGAAGTCGCGCAGGTCCCGCTCCAGCTGTTTGAAATGCCGCTGCATCAATGGCTTTAGCGAAGCATCGATGGCTGCAGCCGACGTCCGGCGGTATTCGCGAATGATTGGCGCGATCTGGTGCGACAGCGTTACGGGTAGACCGGGAGCAACCCCGGCCAACAGCTGTGCCACGCGAAGTTCATGGGCAGGGTTAACGACCGACCACAGCAGCGAGACTGCGACCGCCTCGAAGCCCTCCTCGCGGATACTCTTGAGCGTTTGGAGGAGGGCCACCTCGTCAAGAGCGACGACTACCTCGCCCTCGGCATTGATCCGCTCGGTCACGCCGAAGGTGTGGCGCCTCGGAATGTAGGGCGCCGGGTATTGCTTCGTGAAATCGTAGCCGTCCTGCTTGCCCCCCTCTTTGAGGACAAGCACATCCTCAAACCCAGCTGTCGTAAGGAGTGCGGTCTTGGCAACGTTGCGGGTCACGATGGCATTGGTTGCATGCGTGGTGCCGTAGATAAAGAGATCGGTGTCAGCCAGGAGCTCCTTGGCCGTCAGTCCCAACTCGTTCGCTGCAACTTCAATGGCGTTGGACATGCCGCGGAAGACCCTGTCATAGGTCGTAAGCGACTTTCCGATCACCTGTTTGGACGCCGCGTCCTGTACGACGACGTCGATAAACGTTCCACCGGTGTCCGCGGAGACCTGATAGCCCATGAATTTCTCCCTGCTTATATTGAGTGTCCACCGCCCCGAGTTATATGAAGATCGCGGAACGGGCACCAAGGTTGCACTTATTGAATGTTAAGTAAGTTGTCCTTGTCAAGGCTTTTAGTGACCTCCCTCACCCAATGACTCCCCCGCGGGAAGGCGAGGTATTCAAGGAGACTCCTCCATTGAGCAGGATCGCAAAACCGAGTGTCAAACCCCTTGACGGGCGACTTAACGGTTATTAAGCTGGGGCGAGCGGGCGTAACTTTCATCGTTCAATCGTTCAGGAGCAGCCACCCAGCTTTCAGCACGGGCGATGTACGGAGATGGTTGCGGTGAACCCCAAAATGACTTGCTTTCCCGGTACGCATCGCAACGGTCCGCCAGTCGGTTTTAGCCTGTCAGTTCCCACGTCGACTGTCTGCAGAGCTGTCGGGGTGGCGGGCGATTGCAAGACCGTACCCCTCTCACCAAAGCGTCAGGGCGGTAGGGCAGATTATTTAAACCTCATTGGCCGCTTTCAGCGGCGGAAAGTCGGTGTTTCTTGACTACGTTGAAGAAGGACGCAGTTGTCATTGTGACCGGTGCAGGATCCGGTATGGGCGAAGCGATGGTGCGTGAGTTCGTGGCTGAGGGCGCCAGAGTCGCAGCACTTGATATCAACCCGACGAGCGCGAAACGGGTTGTCGCCGAGCTTGAGAGCCCTGAGCGTGCGTTGGCCGTCGAAGTCGACGTGTCAAGCCCGGAGTCGGTTCAGTCATCCATCCACCAAGTGCGAGAATGGGCCGGTCGAATTGACGTGCTCTGTAACAACGCTGGCATTATCGACAGCTTCCGGCCTGCTCACGAAATTTCGCTTGAAGAGTGGGATCGGACGCTGGCCGTCAACCTGACGGGCCCATTCCTTATGGCCAGGGCTGTCATCCCCCACATGCTCGAACAATCGAGCGGTGCCATCATCAATACGGCCTCCATCTCAGCCTTGAGCGCGGCAGGAGGAGGCACCGCCTATACGGCATCCAAGCACGGCGTACTGGGACTGACCCGCCAACTCACTTTCGACTACGGGCGGCACGGTATCAGGGTAAACGCGATTTGCCCCGGCGCTACTCTCACTGGGCTCACGATGCCAGAGGGCGGCTCCGAGACTCTGCCCGACAGTGAGACGGAGGTTGCCCGTACGCCCGCCGGGCGGTGGTGCCAGCCACGGGAAATCGCCCGGATGGCCGTTTATCTGGCAAGCGAGGATGCAGACTTCATCCATGGCGCCGCAATGGTCATCGACGGCGGCTGGCTGACAGCTGCGCGGAATCCCATCTAAGTCCGGGTATTGGAACACCGGCCTCGGCATTCAGTTGGCGCACCGGCCGCCGAACTTCTCCCGGCACACACCTCGACCGGAAAGACCAGTCAGATCAAGTAAAGTCCTGAGAATCTCAGGTCTGGATGAAGGAGACATCATGACAACCACACATCCGATTACAGCACCACCCGGCGAAGACCTCCTCCCTTGGAGGGATCCAGAGTTCATAAAGGCCCCTTGGCCCTGGTTTGCCCGCGTTCGAGAAGAGTACCCCTTCCTCAAACTTGAGGACGGAACCATTGTCATCACACGCTACGACGACATCACGGAGCACTTGAAGAGTACATCGCTGGTTGCCGTGCCGCCCCAGGGGATCGGTGACAGCCCATGGGCCTCTAACCTCAACTCAGTTCTCCTCACAGAAGGAGAACGTCACAGCAGGATTCATAAGTCGTTCAGGAAATGGCTAACGCCGAAGGCCACCAAAGGCATGGCCGACGTCGCGGCCGACTCGGCGCGAGCAGCGCTCGACAGGATGGGACCCGACGGCATTATCGACGCACACCGAGACCTTGGGGTGCAGCCGGCGCAGGACGCCATGGCGGCGGCGTTGGGGATACCCCGCGAGGACGGCATGCCCTACATCCTAGCGACGAATCAGACGATGGACTCACTGGGATGGGAACCAACGGAGGACGAGAAGACGCGTGCGTGGGAAGGGTTCGGCTTCATGATGTTCAACGCCGATCGCCTCATTCACGCCAAGCGGCAGAACCCAGGGGATGGCCTTCTGGACGCCATGATTCAGATTGCAGATGACGGCGGACTCACCGAGCGCGAGCTCAAGGAATCAATTCAGATTCTGTGGGGTTCAGCTGCCCACAATCCTGGATACTGCATGGCTTCCGCACTTGCCGACTTGGCGGCGTACCCCGAGGCCTGGCAAGAATATCGGTCAAACCCAGATGCGCGAACTGCCATCATCAACGAAGCGTTCCGCCGGGCACTGCCAGAGGTGCTTGTCGACCGCTACACGACCGAACCCTATGAGATCCGCGGCTACACGATTCCCGCAAACACGCAAATACGCTTCATCCTTGGTGCAGCCGTGCGCGACGAGGAAGTCTTCAGGGACCCCGATGGATTCGACTGGACCAGGCCCCCGGCCGCAAGTATGGCGATAGCCTTCGGTGCAGGGACGCACAGCTGCTGCGGTCAGGGCGTCGCCCGGGTCGAGATGCGTGCAGTTCTGGATGTCCTCGCCGAGGGTGTGCGGAAGATTGAAGTCATCGGCGAGCCGAAGTGGGTCTTTTCCGACCGGCATCGCAACTGCGAAGGTTTGACGGTTCGGCTTTCCTAACTAGTCTCAGGCTGGGTTGGTGTCGTCAAGCGACGACCCAGCCCCCTATTTGGCACACTTGGTTGCTTTCGATTGCTTTTGGAATCCACTGAGCAACAGTGGTCGGTGACAGAAAGGTGCGAGTAGAAGTGGAGCACCGGAACGAGATGCTGCCATACGCGGTCGCGGTCAGTGCGGCGATTATGGGAACCTCTGGAATTGGAGACACAAGCATGAGCACGACAATCAGTGACCGCGACGCCGCGAAGCCCGACCTCATCCTTTCCGGACCTCTTACTCAGTTTTCTGCGAAGACGCCACGCATGAAGGCCCGTTGGGTGGTCAACCCCCGCCCGGAAGGGTGGGACACGTATGCGATGTCCGAGTGGTCGCTTGAACGGGCCGGCTTCGCTGACCACCATCCGCATGATGAGGTCAGCGTGGTCTTGGAGGGGGAACTCCACGTCCGCGTCGGTGATACTGAAGTCGTCGGCGGCCCTGGTGACACGATCCGCGTACCCGCTGGATACGCCGGCTATTACTGGGCGCCCAAGTACGCCAGGATGCTGGGGATTTACGGCCCCAACCCGGACGGCCAGGATTCCCAAGCCTTGGAGTACTGGGAGATCGACGACTGAGTACGCCCTGCTGCCAGAAGATTTTGCCAGCCGACTGTCCGATCATGGGCGCGGCAGCGCCTGCTACGCCCTCATCCAGCCGCTGCCAATGCGCGCCACACAACCGTGGGGCCGCTCTAGACCTTGACTGCCGCCGTCGGGTCCGCCTTGGGCCGCGTGGACGGCCGTCCAGTATGGCTGGCGTCAGGTTTTCGACAAGCGTAGCGTCGTTAAAAACTGATGGGTATGGCAACGGGGCGTCGGGACTGCAGGATCTGCGCCGAGCAGCGCTGGTGCCGTCGGCGAAGGAGCCAGCATGGGAGGGTGGAACGCTGACACAGCGGCAGGGCCGTTGGGTGCGGCCGTCACGCTCGTGGAAGGATCCAATTTCTRCATCTCCTCGGCTAACGGGGACATCTTTCCCGACTCCCCTCACGGGGTTTTCTATAAGGACACGCGTATTTTGTCGCGTTGGAATCTAACCGTGGACGGGCAAGCGCTTGAGCCGCTCGCCGCAGAGACCAAGGAGCCCTATAGAGCCCTATTTGCCGGCCGCGTACCGCGCTGGGACGGCCTCGTAGACAGCCAACTAATTGTGGAGCGCCTGCGGGAAGTCGGCGCGGGAATATTAGAGCGAATCACGCTCAGAAACTATTCCGGGCGGCCGGCCGAGTGCGTCGTCGCCTTGACGGCTGAGTCAGATTTTGCAGACCTCTTCGAGGTCAAGGAGGCGCGGATCCAGCGACGGTGGAACGAGACGAGGCAAATAGATAGAAATTCCCTGGTCATACGGGCCAGCTGGCAGAACGTGGACAAGGGCGTTGTGATACGGCCCGACGACGACGCAGAGGTGACTGCAGAGGCCATAACTTACAAGATGATCATCCCGCCCCACGGTCATTGGAGTACGCTGCTGACCGTCGTCCCCGATGACAGCAGTGCGGCAAGCGGACCCTTTGGACGAACAGAGGATAGCGGCATGTCCCCGCGGGATCTCCATCGGCGTGATTGGGTGGCGAAGATCCCTGTTCTTCGAATGGGCAATCGCTCAATCGAGCGGACGCTACGCCGGAGTTACGAGGATTTGGGAGCCCTTCGGATCGAAGACCCACATCATCCTGAACGGGTTGTGGTGGCAGCCGGTGCACCATGGTTCATGACACTGTTTGGCCGCGACTCACTCTGGGCATCGACAATGGCGCTCCCCGTTGATCCGTCCTTGGCACTGGGCACGCTACAGACCTTGGCCGACCGCCAAGGCAAAGTTGTGGACCCTATGACCGAAGAGGAGCCGGGCAAGATACTTCACGAAGTCCGTTTCGATGTATCCAGTGGATTGGCCCTGGGCGGCAAATCCGCCTACTACGGGAGTGCAGATGCCACACCACTGTTCCTCATAGTGCTCGGAGAGGTGAGTCGATGGGGTTTTGCCAAGGAAACCATCGCAGAGCTGCAGCCCCACGCGGACCGGGCCATGGACTGGATTTGGAACTACGGAGACAAGGATGGAGACGGTTTTGTCGAGTACTCGCGTCTCAATGATCGAGGCTTGATCAACCAGGGCTGGAAGGACTCGTGGGACGGGATAAATTACGCCGACGGAACCATCGCGGACCCACCGATCGCGCTGTGTGAGGTGCAGGGCTATGTCTATGGCGCGTGCCTTGCGTCCGCTTGGATGGCCCACGAGGCAGGCGATCACGTGAAGGCAGGTCACCTGCGGGACCGGGCGGCTCGGTTAAAGCGTCAATTCAATCAAGAGTTCTGGCTGCCGGACAAGGGCTACTACGCTGTTGCACTCGATCGCAACAAACAGCCTGTGGATGCCTGCGCCTCCAACATGGGGCACTGCCTGACAACAGGCATCATCGACGACGACAAAGCCCAACTCGTGGTGGACCGATTGATGTCCCCTCAAATGTTCAGCGGTTGGGGTATTCGCACCTTGGCCTCCGACATGGACGCCTACAATCCTGCCAGCTACCACAACGGATCTGTTTGGCCACACGATAACGCGATCATACAAGTGGGCCTCATGCGCTATGGCTTCGTCGAGGAGGCACAGCGCGTCTCCACCGCGCTGCTGGAGGCAGCCGAATTTTCAGAGGGGCGACTCCCCGAGCTGTTCTGTGGCTTCAGCCGGGAACAGTTCGCCGCACCTGTACCCTACCCGACTGCCTGCTCACCGCAAGCCTGGGCAGCCACCACGCCCATCATGCTGATAACTACCTTGATGCGCTATGACCCCGACGTCTCCCTGGGTGGAGTTTGGCTGGATCCCGTTCTTCCAGAATCGTATGGCCACCTCCATATAACGAACGCCCCTATGGGTGACGGGCGGATTACTATCGACATCGCGGGTTCTGAAGTGTCCGTTCAGGGACTGCCAGAAGGAATGTCCTTCCACAAGGGCTACCTGCCATGGGTGGGCGATCTGATGGAACAAGCCCCGCCCCCTTCTGGCGTTGAAAAGGGGGGAACGGGAAAGCCTACTGTTTGAGGAACCTACAGGGACTCTGGTGTCCGGCGTCGTTGTCGCTGGTGACGCCCAACCGGAGTGAGTTTCATTGTCCCAAGAGGAGCGGTAGCTTCGTAAAGTGGCGTGAGAAGTCGGTGTTGTCTGTCTCAAATTGACCGTTGAGTTCGATTGACTTGAACCGCGAGGACACGGTTTCAAAAATCGTGCGGGCCTGGGATCGCGCATAGCCCTGACCCGCGCACGTGTGGGGGCCTAGACCAAACGACAGATTTCTGGCGCGGTCTTGTGGGCGGTGGAAATCAAACACATGCGGATTTTCGAAGAACATCGGATCACGATTTGCGGCCCCCATCATGAATCGGAGACGGGATCCAGCCGGAACCTCCACTCCCCGGATCGTTAGATCCTCCAACGTTGTCCGGTAAAACGAAAGCTCGGGCGGGTCGTATCGCACAATTTCATTAATGACAGCGTCGCGAACATTCGCGTTTTCCCGGAACTCCGCGTAGACATCAGGGAGTTCCGCGAACACCCGCAAGCCGGCTGCGACGAGATATCCAACATCCATGTGCCCCAGACTGTAGAGCATCAGAGCTGTCGCACGCATCTCTTGGCGGGTCAGGGTGTCATCTCTGACCGCATCCATCAGAGCATTCGTCAGGCCGTCCGCGGGTTGGGCACTCCTCATTTCAATGATCGAGTCAATGCGCCTGGACAGCTTTTMGAACCCCTCGCCGGCCATCTGCCATGTGCCTGGGCGGGGACGCGCCGATAGCATCGGCATCGTCGCAGCCATTTCAGCCATGACGTCAATTGCATCGTCGTCTTCGACCTGAAGAACACGGCACATGGTCCTGTGTGTTGGCACGACAGCCAGATCGAGCCAACCATCGAGCATCCCTCCCTCCATTTCGTCGAGGACCTCGTTGGTGACAGATGCGGTCGTGGTGATCCACTCGCGAACAGCCTTCGGCGCGAACCACTTCGTTGTCTGCCTCCTAAGGCGGGTGTGATCTGGAGCATCGCGCCCAATAATGGTGGAGCTCGCTACCGACCACGGGCCTGCGGCATCCCAGCCCGGTTCAACCGACATGCACGACATCGGACCAAATTCCATAACGTCGTCGTACCGCGAGACCACAAACGTGCCCGTGTCATCTACAAGTACCGGAACTTCGGCTTGAGCTCTGGCGTACCAGGGATTTGGATCCCTCTCGAACTCGGGGTCGTCCCACGGGTAGTAGTCGTAGGCGGACAACTTCCCACCTCCAGCTGGAAGCGGCCTGCAGCTGTTCAGTGCAATACCACCGAATCGATAGGCGGCACGATTGTCTTCTGCAGTCTCGTTCAACGACTCGATGTCTTCCATAACTTCCTCCACTTGCGTTCTTCCTGCGTCAAAGGCCGACAGATCCCAAGCAAGGTAGCTCCGCGGACGTCGCCGTAGCTTCCCCGGTCCTGGTGATTGCATAACGTGGGCGCCGTAGCTGTCTCTTTTCGACGTGCCCGGTTCACGTCCTGGTCGCCTTCCGTACGGAGCAGCTTCAGATCGGCCTAGCCCCACGGCGATGAGGGGTAAGCCCTCCTGATTGCTCAGCCAACGGGAAGTGTTCGCGCAAATGCCTTCAGGTCGAAGTCCTGGTCACGGGCCTGCTCCATGGTGATGCCTCGCTCGTGTTCGAGAAGTTTGCGGGCAGCGACGTGGTCGGCTGGTGAGTTGACGGACTCGACGGCCACAAGCTGGCTGTCTCGGAAGAGAAACTGACTGAACTTCCCTGTCGAACGGTTTCCGCGCTCAATTACGACGTCGGCAGGGTTGGCCAGGCCTGCGATCTGAAGTTTTGCGGGACCTTGGTTCGACCAGAACCAGGGCGATATGTCGTAGGCCGAAGGATTGCCTGCGATCGTCTTCGCTACGGTCTTGGCCATGTCCGTGGCGTTCTGTACTGTTTCCAGCCGCAGGTTTCCTCCGAAGTGCCGAGACGGGAACACCGCAAGATCACCGATGGCGTAGATGTGTGGAACGTTGGTGCGAAGGTACTCGTCCACAAGGATGCCGCGGTCACACTTGATGCCTGCCGCGGTGGGCAGGTCGTCGTCCGTGACCACGCCAAGACCAACGACGGCGAAGTCGCAGGCATACTTGGTACCTGACGTGCCAACAACACCAGTCAGGCGGCCTTGCTCGCCGACGAAATGATCCAGTCCCTCATCAAAATGCAGCCTCACCCCGAGTTCACCATGCAGTTGCACGAAGTAATCCGACATGGATGGAGTCAGTACGCGCTGCATGGGACGCTGGGCAAAATCGATGACCGTGACCTCAAGACCTCGCTGGGCCGCAACGGCCGCGAATTCCAGGCCTATGAAGCCGGCACCAACCACCAGTACCCGGCCGTCGCCCTGGTCAGTCTCCGCACGGAGTGCATCGGCATCATCAACCGTGCGTAGGTAGCTGATGCCTTCCAACTCGCTGCCCACACATTGAGCCCGGCGCGCCTCGGCACCTGCAGCGATGATGAGCTCCGTGTACGGGACCGGTGCCCCCTCGTCAACGATCACCAGTTGGGCTTCGACGTCGATGCGCATAACCTCGACGCCCGTCCGCAGGTCGACGTCGTGCTCAGGATAAAAGGCGGTACCGCGCAGCGGCATGGGTGCGGGGTCACCGCCCTCCTTCATATAGTCCTTGGACAACGGAGGGCGCTGATATGGCATGTGGTTCGCTTTGTCCAGCAGAACGATCCCACCCGAATAGCCTTCCAGGCGTAGGGACTCGGCCGCCTGCACGCCAGCGTGGCCGGCGCCGATGATTACAGCTGTCATGTCAAACTCCGATCAGTTCTGGTTCGCAGGAAGGCTGACTTCGATGTCAGCGAAATCGCGGCCGGCGATAACTTGGCAACCCAGCCGAGAACTGTCGAGCCGTTCATCGGCAGTGCAATCAAGCATTTCATCTTCATCGTCGGAGATCGCAGGGAGATCGGCAGTTCCGCGAACGTATACATGGCATGTAGCGCACATAGTCTGGCCTCCGCATTCTCCGACGATCCCGTCCACGCTGTTCGTGAGGGCGGCGCGCATGATTGATGTGCCCTCAGGAACTTCGACCGTGTCAACGGCGCCGCTGCTGTGGTGATAAGTGATCTTTGGCATTGGAGTCTCCTAGCTCATTACTGTTGTGTCGCTTGCTTCCTTATTTAACGTTAATCAAGGAGGTCGGTCAAGGGATTTTCATGAAGTGCATCACTTTTTGAGAACCTCATTCCCGGCTCTACTAAGATCCTGCGGGGGTTGTGGATCAGGGCGCGCTGCAGATCCCCTCAAGAACCTGAACCACGGCTCCGGAATTCAGGCGCACTCATTCGGAATGGTGGCTGGGCGAGAGCGCTTGCAGACCTCAGCCCAATACCTCGACGTCCCGTCGTGGCTACGTTGGCCTTTGGCAGAAAATGGTGCCAGAACGAGCGCAACCCTGCCGCCCGTTACTCCCGACGTGCCTTCGTGGGAGTGCGTGGGCGGCAGGGCTGCCATTTTAGATCCCGCTAGCCGGAGACTAGGGCCTCCTTCCGGGGTTTCAGTCCCATGATGGCACGCGCTTCGGACGGCGTGGCGACGCGTCGACCTACTACCTCGGCCAGCTGTTTGGCCAGATGGAATGCCTCGAGATTACTGGTCAGCTTGTCCTCTCTGTGTGGCCACTTGAAGTAGGTGTCTTCCATGCCAACGCGGATATGCAAGCCCATGACCGCAGCAAGCGTCGCCAGATAAGTTGACGCCCGCCCGGCAGCACACACCATGATGACGGCTTCCGGGTCGACGTCACGAATAGCTTCCACCGTCCGTGTCAGGCCAGCAATCATTTGACGCGAGTTTTCCATCGGGCTGCAGCCTGGCAGTGCAGGCAGCACCAACCAGGTGGCTCCGGCTTTGAGGAGCCCGGACTTGAACAAGTAACGGTCTGCATTGGAAACGTCAGCGTCAGTGTACACAGCGATCTCCGGGACGGACCCCGCTTCGAGGATCTTGCGGGTCTTCTCAAGCAATACCGGCGTGGGCTTCACGAACAGAGAATCGCCGATGTAGGTAGCGGTGGTGTTGATGGGTGCAGCGTCCAACAGACCCGACTCAAGGACTTCACCCATCTTCTCCCACTCCCCATCCAAGGCAGGAACAAGGCATGCATCAACGGGGATGTCCGGGAATTCGTCGTGCAGGGGCTGAATTACGGCCTCGAAGCGTTCCGGGGACAGGACGTTGTAACCATCGTCATCCCGCACATGGATGTGAACCGCGCTGGCACCGGCAATGGCAACCTCACGGGCCGATGCGAGGATCGCCTCGGGGGTGAGCGGCTGATGCGGGTTCTGATCGTGTCGGAAAAACGCTCCCGTGATTGCCACCGAGATGATCATCTGCTCCGGGATATCGGTCCACGGGCTTGAGATGGGTGCGTCGTGGTAGCAGGAGTGTTCCAGATCCATGACAGTGGGAATGCCGTACGGCCGCCAGATCATCTTGTTGGTCTCGCGGGCAACACCCTTGGACACGCGGTCCCAATCGATATTCGTCATGACTCTCCTCGTCATTTCGTGTGAAACGGACTTCTCTTTTGAAGGACGCGGCGTGCTCACTGTGACGCAAGTGGGCCGCTCCTGTAGCATTGATTTAACATTCATTAAGGAAGGGCGTCAAGGGTATTCAGTCCCCTTAGTTCAATTGCATGACATGACGGAACACTCAACGCACCCATGGTGACGTGGCGGGAGGGCATCCTACTTGAGCTGGCTGTTGGGCGGGGCCTGTCATGTCACAGCCCCTTGAGCCATTTCCGGTACTGCGTTGGGAGATAGCCATGACGAAAGAATCTAAGTTGCCTAACGTAGGCCGCGAACGAATCCTGGAGGCAGCTGCCAGCAGATTCCTAAGAAACGGTTACGCGGGCACAACGCTGGGCTCCATCGCCGCGGACCTTGGCATCACGACTCCGGCGCTCTACTGGCATTTCAGGTCGAAGGAGGATTTGTTCGCCTCTGCCCTTGAGCAGGTGCTAGTGAGCTTCGTGACCTTTGTTCGGGATTCTGTCACCGCATCAGATCCCGCTACCCGGTTGGCGCAAACCGTGGCAGCTCACGTTACATGGCAGCTTGAGCAATCAGACGTCGCATCTGCATATGCCTCCACAGTAGGCATGAAGCCGCTTCTGGCGGGCCTGAGCGAGAAGCATCAGGCCAAGCTTGTTGGAATTCAGCGAGATTACATGCGGGAACTCCGAACGACATTGGCTTCAGGAAGAGTGAGCGGAAGGTTCGAATTCTCAGACGAAGGGGTCGCCGCCTACGCGATCGTCACGATGTGTGAATATGTGCACGCTTGGTTTAATCCAGGCGGACGAATGACGGTGAGCCAAGTCACGCGCCACATGGTCGATCTTGCCCTCCGGCTTGTTGGGGCGGATGGGACGGTCGCCCTGGATGTGTTGCCAGGAACCGACCCCACCCCCGTTGCAGCAGTCTGGTAGAGGTTTGCAAGCCGGTGGCAGAACAGCGGTTGCCATGGCACATGCCGGCAATCGCCCACAGAAAAGCAAAGGACGAGGAACAAGCACGCAAGAGGAAGTCCGTCGCGGCCAGTATAGGGACTACAACGGACTTCCTCAGCATTGGTCGTGTTGGTTCAGGGCCGGTCCCGCGACTGGCAATCCAGGCATAGAGGGCCGCCCATTCGGGACATATCCATTTCGAAGGCAACGTAGCTCAGATCGCATTCCGAACATTTGATCCTGGCAACCCAGACGTCGGGTATCTGATCACGGAGCAAATCTGCATCGAGGACCCTTGTCGCGCTCAGACCAGCCAACCGAACGGCCGCATAGAGAAGAATTGAGGCTGCAAGGGAAACGAGGGGCGCCAGCGCGGACAGCGTCGGCAACTGCGTCGGCAGCTGCAGCAGGACGATTCCAGCGGCTGAGGAGACTACCCAGACCCCAAAGCCCGGAGCAATCCCGCGAAGCCGGGCAGGACGGAATTCTGGTTCCGTGTTTCGATCCAGCACCCAGTGGACCATCATGATGCCCACCCAGGACACGACGAGGACGGCCTGCCAAGCAAGGGCAACAGCGATGTAGCTGAAGACATTTGTAAACATCAAGACCAGGACCATCAGAAGAAGCACAATGACCCAAGTCCGGCGGGAAAGGTTCCGCTGACTGAAATGAGCCACAAACCGTTCCATATTTACACTGGCGAAGTAGAAATTCGCGGAGTTAATGCGAATCTGGCTGACCACGATGACGAGGAGGCCAACGGCACCGAGTGAAGCAATCACTCCATGGACCACTCCTGACTCGGTCACACTGTCCTGCGATGCAGCAAGCGCGGTAATGAAGATACCGACGAGACCGTTGAACAGATAGGCCAGGAGGTAAAAGACCCACCCAAAGCTGACTCGCTCGTGGAATTTCCTATCCGCTTGCCGGCCAAAACGGGCCGCGTCTTGAGTGTCGGGGAAGAGAATCCACACACCCATGTAGAGCACGAACACGGTGAGCCACCCCGGGATCCCGGTCTGTGGTGGGGAAGGCTGAAAAGCAGACCAGTCCCCTCCCCACCCGAACCTGATACCTGCAGCAACGACTGCTGCGACAAGGCCAAAGAAATATACGGGCAACGAGATGCCGTTCAGCTTGTTCAGCCATGTCTGCATGCCGCCAAGCATTAGCGGAAGCATGCCGGCAATAACTATGACGTACCAGACGCGGACATCCCAGACCTGAAAATATGACTGCAAAGCAACCGCCAGGACGCTACTTTCGAAAACTGCGTAGTAGACACCTGCTGACGCAACCAGGAGAGGTGCAAGGGCAGCTCCCCTAAAGCCAAAGAGTTCACGGGACAGCAATGTGGAGTTAAGCCCCCACCGGATGGCTTCCCGAGCACTTTTCGTGGCAAGAGCCGAATAGACAACCACAACCAAGACGATCCCGATGATTGCCTGCTGAACTCCGACGAGACTTGCCGACAGGGCCCCGTAATACAAGAACGCCATGGCACTGGCGATGGAAGACCAGCCGCTGAACACACCCCATTTGCCAAGGCGCGCTGTAGCCGGCACCACATGGTTGGTGTACTCCTCATGGACTTGCCGCTGAATCACCCGCGGATCGTCAGCGCCGCTTACATCGAGTAGAGGCCCTGGTCGCAGTATCGCTTCTTCGGACTCGTTCATTTTTGTCGCCTCCTAAGGAACAAGCTGATCTTGGAGCGATGCTTGGCCCTCGATCTGTGAGCCCCGCCCAGCTGGCTCGCCTTCGAGCCGCTCTTGTTCTGACGCTTATTTAACGTTCATTAATGCTGCAGGTCAATGCCTCCCCGGTTGATGGAGTTCATGACTCCCCACTTGTGTTGAGTGGTGGAAGTAGGCGGCCACAGCGCAAGTACGCCACAAATGAGGGGCCAGATCGAAGCTGGAGCGAAAATATCACTCAAAACTATTGCCAAGTTCGGTGTGACCGTAGTTACATCTTCTCGGGGGCACTGCTTTACAACCGTTAAATTCCTTCTCTCAATCGCCCGCTTGCCCGGGCAAAGGAAGTACTTTCATGAGCGCATCTCCGCAGTCGCAGAGCCACGAGGAACCTCCTGTCGGCTCCCCAGATCAAACAACCAATAGTCCCGGCACGCCAAGGCTTACGGGAAAAATGAGTGCGAAATCACTGACATTGACGGTCCTGGCATTCTCGGCGCCAATGGCTGTGGTCACGGGGTTCATCCCCTTCACGATCCTCTTCGGCGGCCAGGGCGCCACCTTTGCTTTCGTGCTTGTCACGATTCTCTTGCTGGTCTTTTCCGTCGGATACATTGCAATGACGAAGCACCTGCCTAAGCCGGGGGCCTTCTACTCGTTCATCAGCGCAGGGCTCGGCAAAGCCGCCGGGCTTGGGTCTGCCTACCTTGCAATCGTTTCCTACGTGGCTGTTCTCGTCGGAAGTTACGCATTCCTCGGACTCTGCTCCTCCGGATTGATTACCAGTCTCAACGGTCCTGATACTCCATGGTGGGTATGGAGCCTTGCGGGTTGGGCCGTTGTCAGCAGTTTAGGCTACTTCCATATCGAACTATCGGCAAAGATTCTTTCCATAGCTATGGTGGGCGAAGTCCTTCTCGTTATGATCTTCAATGTCTTTGTACTCGCCAAAGGCGGTGCGGAGGGTCTTTCCCCAACTCCGTTCACACCAGGTGCCCTCATGGAGGGTGACATCCCCGTCACTATGCTTTTCTGCATCCTGGTCTTCATGGGCTTCGAGGCCACCGCGCTCTTCAGGGATGAAGTTCGCTCGCCTGATAAGACGATTCCGCGAGCGACCTATGGTGCCGTCCTTTTCGTTGGCGTGCTATACATCATTTCCGCGTACGCTCTGACTTCGGCATATGGCTCGAATGCACAGGAGATCGCCACCAACGCCCCCGCGACGATGTTCCCGGATGCCATAGGTGCGTTTGTCGCGCCGATGTTCACACAGATCGCCTTCATCTTCGTAATCACGTCCCTGATTGCGGCCCTAATTTCCATCCACAATGTCGTCGCACGTTATGTATACAATCTGGGTTTCGACAAAGCGCTACCTGTTTACTTGTCGAAAATTCATCCGCGGCACCACTCGCCTCACCGCGCTTCGAGCGCAGTTGCAGCCGCGGCAGGTCTCCTCATCCTGGTTCTGATCCTTGGTCAGTCGGACAGCGCCAAAGTCTATGGTCAGCTATCGGGCCTTGGTTCTATCGGGGTCATATTCCTTATGGCTTCAGTCAGCTTGTCTGTGATTGCCTGGTTCCGCACCAAAGCGCGACTCACCGGAGAAAACGCCTTCAAGGTCGTCATTGCGCCTCTGATTTCATTTCTGGTCTTGGGCTTTACCGTTGTTTTCGCCCTAATGCACTTCGAACTTATCGTTGGTGGAGCACCTGGCGAGAACATAGGGCTCGTCTTTGTTCTTGCAGGCAGCTTTATTGCGGGCATAGGCGTGACCATCTACTTTCGTTTTGCCAAACCTCACCTATACGCCGGCTTGGGCCACGATGACGAAGGTGACAACGCGATGCCGAACGAAGTTGGGGAGACGCAACACCTGCTTTCCATGACAACAACAGGTGTGGATGAGTAAATTCTGGCTGGAGTTTGTCGGCTGTTGACTCTCACGCACGCGGGCAACGGATCGAACCTTTAGCTGAGGTAGATGCAATCGGTCGGCTAACGCCGGCCGATTGCATCATGGTGATCGGCCGCGGGCAATTGGCAACCATCCTCCAGAAAGTCAATTAGGTGAGCTTACAACTGGACGGACTCGACCCAGGACTTCGTCGACCCTAGAAGTTCTGCTGCAAGAGCTGGATAGATGGCATAACGGACCTCAATGAGGGCCGTCGGACTTATGCTGCCATGGAGCCACACATGATTCGAGAGTCACTCTCCGCCCTACGGTGCCCCGTCATTCTCATCGTATTGAGCCCAATGCATTGTGGGTCACCGATCTTTTTCTTCATATGACAATTTCACCAGCGGAAAATTAGAGGTAATAATCATGACTATCCATCAGAACTCCACAAACGCTTTTGAGAACATCGTTTCATCCGGGCTCTTAGTACCCCCGGCAGCTACTCCACTCACTGGCGACATCGAGACATGGACGAATGAAGTTTTCACGGACGCAAGCGAGGCTTCGTCGGTCGGATTCTGGCAGGCTGATGTTGGGCGCTCCCATTGGATCTTTCAGGACTACAACGAGGTGATCTATGTTTTGGCTGGGCGCCTCGTCGTTACGGAGGAGGGCGGCGGGAGCGTTCATCTGGGTCCTGGCGATGTTGCTGTTTTCCCGATTGGATGGAGGGGCGAGTGGGACATCCTTGAGGAGCTGAAGAAGTTCTACGTCGTCTTTCCCTGAACCTCGTCACTACAAGGGCCGCAGAGCTGAGCAAGCATCTGGATTGCGGCCTATGTGCGTCCTGAAATCTGAACCATCTGGTCGACTGGTGGGTATGTGAGGCCTCGTTGCTCAATAGCGAAGCAACAGCTTCCTCTGCTCATCCCCCTCACCGGCCCGGACGCTGGTGGTGGTTTCCCCGGCCCCACTCCGACGTGGTGCAAGGGCTTCAAGACGAACTCTCCGTTCGGTGGGTGAGTCCCTTAGGAGCTGACACGTGGAGGCACTTGCAGCGGCCAAGGCCTTCTCCAGGGGGCTGGGGAAATTGATTTATCTGATGAGATATGCAGGGGAAAGCACGACATACCGGTCCCACGTCAGCACACTCGCAGGAGCCGATATAGACCGTCAACAATGGCACTGCGCACTGCTTGCCAAGTGATACCTTTCCTCATCCAGGGAAGATCCAGCTCATCCTTGCACCGAACACGAATGGCATGTAAGTAGATACTGGCATCCAGCTCCTGTCGACTAGGCTGAGATCCCTCAACGACTTCACACCTCTGGCATCCAAGGCCGCTCAGCATATCCACCCCGCGGCGAATCATGCTGACCAAGCCTGGTGGACTCATGAACGGGTGTGAACAGGAAGGCGTCAGACCCAGGCCCGACAGAAACATGCAACGAATTCCAACGGCGCATGGACCGGCTCCTAACTGAGCTTCGGACACAAGCCGCAGACATCGAGCACCTACAAACGCTCAATGAGGAACTGGAAGTAAAAACCAACCTCCTCCACAACGAAGTCTCGCGGCTCAAGCGGGCTCAACGAACGAACATTCAGGAACTGGCACATGTAGCGGCCGCACTCGTGTCTCTGTCAAAGGTGAAAGGCATGCCCCTGGACGCCACTACGGTGGGCATCCTTCGTCGCCGTGGCTGGCTTCCGTCACGAGGTCGTACCAGAGCTGCACAGCCATGACCATGTCCATGGCCAGGCTCTCCGCGCAGTCTGGCCTGAAGTACCTCTTCAAGTCGACCATGATGGACGACATCGACCGCACTCCCCCGGACACCGTCTCCTATTACATGAAGTCTGGAACGCCGCAGGGCCGTTGGCTCGGCAGCGGGCTGAATGGTATTGATCGGTCCGCAGGCGACAAGGTCACCGAATCGGACGCCAAGGCCATCTTCGAGCAAGCGGCCCACCCAGACACGGGAGCCACCCTCGGACGTCCCCACGGGGAGCCGACAGTCGTCCAACGAAGACAGGGACTCCCCGAAACCAGGCACGCCGTAGCAGGATTCGACCTAACGTTCAGTGTTCCTAAGTCCGTCTCGGCCCTGTGGGCCCTCAGCACGCGGCACGTCCAAGATCAGATTTTGCAGGCCCACCATGAGGCGGTGCAGGAATCCCTGCACTGGCTTGAGCAACTGGTCATCCACACCAGAGCTGGTAGAAACGGAATAGCCCGTGTCGGTACCCACGGCGCGATCGCTGCCGCCTTCGACCATTGGGAGTCCCGCTCCGGGGATCCGCAACTCCACACTCATGTGGTGATCGCCAACCGCGTCCAGCGCATCACCGACGACGCGTGGGTCACGCTGGATTCACGGAGTCTGTACAAAGCGGTGGTCGCTGCGAGCGAGCACTACAACGGGCTGCTGTTCGATGCGCTCCACCAAAGTCTCCAAACAGAAACAGATATCCGGATCCCTGCTCAAAGCACCCACAATCTAAGCCAGCAGCTGACCGGCATAGACGACGCCCTCATCCGCGAGTTCTCGAATCGATCCAGACTCATCGACGTCGAGACTGACCGCCTCGTGGCCGAATGGATCGAGGAGCACGGCAGCCGTCCTACGGCCACGACAACCGTCAAATTGCGACAGCAAGCCACCTTGTCCACACGCACCCCGAAGGGCGACGTTGGCGCCCCACTTCACGAGCTATCTGCCAACTGGCGCAAACGAGCAAAAGCTAGAGGCCTGGACCCAGAGGCTGTTGTTGCCGCCACCATCAATCGCTCTCGCCACGCTCCATTCCACAGAGGCGACTTAACCCCTGACTGGATCGACGCCGTCGCACTAGTCACCCGCCAGCGCGTCGCTGCTAAACGTTCCACTTGGAACCGATGGAACCTCATCGCGGAAGGCGAGCGTATTTGTGCCGAAATCCGCTGTGCCACGGCCGTCGACAGGAACGCCCTGATTGACGCTGTCGCGTCAGCGGCCGAGCGTCAATCTGTTCCGTTGAACGGATATCGCTACACCACGCCTCTGGATGCTAAACCTGACCTCCGCTTCGCAAACGGTAGCGTCTTCGAGTTCCACGGCTCGCGGCTCTTTACCGATGAGGCGACGCTTTCGTTTGAGGATGAAATCCTGGCAGCGAGGAACGACGACGGCGGACCCGTCGTGCGAGGCATTGTCACCATGGATGTACTCGCCAGCCACAGAACGAGAGGCGGACTTGAGCTTCACCAAGATCAACGGGCCGCCGCCGCGCAGGTACTGTTGAGCGGAAACCGATTGGATGCGATCGTCGGTCCAGCCGGTACTGGTAAAACAACTGCTCTCGATGCCATCAAGTCAGCTTGGGAGGCCGAATTTGGGACTGGCAGCGTCGTTGGGTTGGCTCCTGCTGCGGCGAGCGCAGAAGTGCTGGCCCACGAACTGGCCATGACAACGGAGAACGTTGCCAAGTGGCTACATGAATCTGTTGGAACCGGAGCAATGCAGCGTGCCGCCTCGTTCTCTGAGGCGGAGAAGCGGCTCGGATCTTTGCCCCACGACAAATTTGCCGGCGCCACACGGCTGGTGCAGGTGGTGGCCAGACTTTGCGCCGAGCAATATCGGTGGCGGTTCCGTCCTCGGCAACTCGTTATCATCGATGAGGCCTCGATGGTATCCACGGCTCAGCTTGCCGGGCTTGTACGCCAAGCACGCGAGAGCGACGCCAAGATCCTCCTGGTTGGGGATCCAGGACAGCTGGATTCTATCGATGCTGGCGGCGTGCTCGGCTGGCTCGATCGGCAAAACAAGACTGCAAGGCTGAGCACCATTTGGCGCTTCAGACAGGCGTGGGAACAGACAGCGTCACTCAGGCTCCGCGATGGAGATAAGTCCGTTCTTATGGACTACGAACGGAATGGGCGCATTCGACATGGAACCTATCTGGACATGCTCGATCGGGCGTACTCCGGGTGGCATGAAGACGTGCTCTCCGGGCGACTCTCGATCCTTATTGCACCCGACAATGACACAGTTGGGATGCTCAACGAACGAGCCCAAGCAGACCGCGTCGTCCAGGGCACTGTCGATGCGGAAAAGACCCTGGCGCTGAGGGACGGCCTCCGTGCTGGCCGAGGGGACATAATCATCGCCCGACGAAACGACAGATCAATCCTTGACGACCATGGAGCCTTCATTCGCAACGGAGCAGTGCTCGAGGTGACCGATGTCGGGACGGGCCAAGTCCGCGCTATCCGAAGGGACACAGGGGCGAGCATCACCTTGGACGCGTCCTACCTTGAGACATCCGTCGAGCTGGGATATGCCACGACCGCTCACCGTTCCCAGGGCCTCACAGTTGATACCGGGCATACGGTGGTCACACCTGGCCGGCTAACCCGTGAACTGCTCTACGTCAGCATGACCCGAGGACGCAGCGCCAACATGGCCTATGTCAGCGAAAACGACCCCGATGAGGAAGAGACACTTGACCCACGGCTCCGATCCACCTGGCGACAAATTCTGGGTGAAGTCCTGGCCGCCGAGGGAGCTGAAAGATCCGCCCACGAAGTGCAGGCAGCTGAACGAGCGCATGCTGACAGTCTCGAAAGGCTGAGCCGAGAGTACGACTACCTTGCCCAAATCGCAGCCGGGCTAGATCTCGCAAGGGTCGTAGCGGAATTGGCTCCCGAAGAGGCCAAGGCGCTGCGGATATCGCCTTCCTGGGGAGCTGCAGTTGCTTCCTGGCGGCGAGCAACGAACGTGAGTCGGACAAGTGCCGACCGCGTTTTGAGAGAGCTGTTCACATCACAGGATGGGGCACGAGATCTGGCGGCAATCGTTCACTCGCGCCTCCGCCGCCTTTCGTCCGGTATGCCACTAGCCTCCTTTGATGCTTTGAACGAGGACCTTGTCGTCGAGCGTGCGGACCTCAACGCAATGCTTACTCAGGTAAAACATCGGATTCATGACCGAATTGAGCTTATTGGCAATGCTGCCCTCTTTGAGGAGCCCGAATGGAAGATGGACCTCCTTGCGCAACTGGGTGCCGACGTCGATCCTTACGAGTGCGCTTCACTAGTTCGGGACGTAGCTGTCTACAGAGATCGGTGGGGTATCGCGGACTCCGATCTGGCCATCGGCACAATCCCGGATGAGTACGAATGGGAACAAAGATTGCAATGGGAAACCCTCCAGCGCACCATCCGAGAAGTTGCCCGCATCCCCGCCATCGATGCCGGCGAATTCGTTGATCAACGTGTCGCTCTTACCAATGTCGGCTGGCAGCTTTAAACTGAAGCAGCAAGCATGAACGCGAACCCAGCCCTGAAGCCCAAGGTGGCAACACCCCTGCTGATCGTTGCGAGCGCAGCGACCATTCTCTTCGCTGCTGTGATGCCCACTCTCGGACCGGGCTCAATTCTGCTTCAATGGATGCTCGTAGCCGTGGCATTGGCAGGCTCGGTAATTATCTTGTTCTGGGTGCATCGCGTGCACAGGCAACGCGGCTGGCAAGCTTCCGCTGACTCTCGGTGGAACGCACTTGAGCGAGCCAAGCGCGATCATGGCACAACAACCGAGATCACAGTGCTGAGTGTCGATGGCCTTCAGCCAACCGGTTCATGGATCACCATCAAGTGGAACCATTTCGATCACGTTCAGCCGGCGTGGATCGAGGCGCTGTCCGAGCCCATATGGCCGGGCTCTGTATTGCTGATCTCGCCTGACCCGGCCCAAGTGCGTCCTGGCAGTCCGTGGCCGGCCACTTACCGCATAACGGGAGACCGCGTATTGGCGTGGGCACCTTTTGTCTGATCAACAAACACCGCTCGTCCCGATCGAAAAAAGAGGCTGGCACCACCGTGCTAGCCTCCCACTTTCAATCCTAGAGTTGTCGCCCTCTCCACGAATCCCGGTCAACCCGCTTGACCTGCCCCGCCGGAAACCACTGCACGTGGTAAACCCTCTGATCGTCCACCCACTCGACCAGGCCGTATGTTCTGGTGTACTTGATGGCTCGTCCATAAATCTCGCTTACGCGCACCAGCGGCTGTTCGTTGGCAGGTAGTTCCATAATCTGGCCATCATCAGGTTTTGGATGCTTATTGTCGGCATCTGTCTGCGCCATCATGCGTGCGAAGGCGTTGGAGTCTTGCTTGGGTCTCATAGAACAAGATTAGAACATATATTCTAATGCTGGTCGGCAGACAAAAGGCGGCCCACGTCTCGGAGCATGAAACGTGGGCCAGAACCTGCAGAGGGCGCGAATCAGATCGTCATGTCATTTACCGGCGCTCCGCCTAAAGGGGACGCCACCACCGGCCCCTTGGTGGTTACGTTGTACGCGGGCCAACCGGTCGCCGTCGTGGCTTGTGGCCCCGAGGCCTCCACGGCGGCCTCAGGCTCAGACACTGCACGGGCGGAGCGCTGATACGTCGCCGTACCGAACCGCAGGTCCGGACCGATCGTGTCAGCGATGATGCGCCTTGCTTCACGTCGTTCACCGTCTTTGTCGTAGGAACGGAACTCAAGTTCCCCCGACACTGTCACAGGGTCACCCTTCTTCAGAGAAGTAGAAGCGTTCTCCGCGAGCATCCGGAACGCAGACACGTTGTGAAAGACCGGTTCGCCGTCCCGCCAGGTGCCATCTGGGTTCTGAATCCGCTGGTTCACGGCAACGCGGAGTTTCGCGTGTGGTGTTCCGGATTCCCCAATAGTCAGTTCGGGATCTGCGACCAGGTTCCCCGCGATAGTGATGGGAATCTTTGTATTCATGATGGTTTACCTTCCTTAGCCGACGGGCCTCTCCCGACGGACACCTGCGCGTTTAGGGACCAGCAATCTCAGGACCGTTCAAGGACGCGGTCGGTCCAGGGACACCCGCGTAGTTCGGACTGGCAGCAACGGATGGGTCAGCACTGGTGGCGGCGAACTTTCCTCCGAAGCCAGGAGGATCCGAGACCGCCAGGATCCCCTTGGTTGCTGCGGTCACCCGTCCAAGCACCGACTTCGCGATGTCGACGCGCGACGTCGGCACCCAGCCTTCTGAGGAGTCGTGCTTCAGGTCCTTCTCCGCGCTGATCACAGCGTCGGCCCAACCAGCCAGATAGGACGCTGACTGCGGTCCTCGATCGATGCCGTGGGCCCGCATGACGGTATAGGCAACTGATTCGGCTTCGACTTCCGCCAGGCCGCGATGGTTCGCGCTGCTTCCATAAAGTCGCCCCAGGCGGTCGTCTGGTCCATGCAAAAGAACGTGGCCGAGTTCGTGGGCAAGAACGGCTACGCGTTCCTCGTCGGTCATCCAAGCGCCAACTTGAATTCGACGAGCATCAAAGTCGGTATAGCCACTGGTGTAGCCCTGTTGGAATCCCGACACCTCAACCCGGAAGCTGTGTTCCTTCGCTACCTCCCGTAGGGAAGTCCACAGATCGCCAACGTCCACGCCAAATTGAGCACCCGCGCGAGGAACCAGCAGCGGTGTGCCCTCCGTTTGTGTGACGTCAAAGACAGCCTGCCCGCGCCAACCCGTGATCACGTTCTTCTTGCCTCTGCTGACAGCATTAACAGGTGCAGTCTGATTCGCTGGCAAGAGCTTGCGCTGCCCGTCGGCCAGAATCAGTTCCTGCATCGATGCTGTCCGGGGCGCGATCACCCAGAGCGCGTGTTCTCCCCGCAGAACCGTTCGCCCATGCCGGGCCCACTCCTTGTAGCCGGCCACCAGAGTCGGCTCTTGGGTACCGCGCTGTGCCATCTGCATCATCAGCAGGGCGATGTTACCCCCGGAGTACCGCCACAGGGTTGCGGAGGCATCGAGCAGAACCTGCCAGCGCATCGGCGAATCAATGGCTTCCTCAAGTGCTGTGTGAAGTCCCTTGGTCAGTTCGGCTATGCGTTCCTCGGGCGACAGGCGAGCGTTCGACGGCGGCGCGGCGGCTTCTTCAGCCCCGTTTGCGTCAGCATTGAGTTCAGATGCAGAGGCCACGACAGCCACCCTTCGTGCTTCTAGACTGCCCCCTGAGGGGATCACCTATTCATGTCGAGCGAACGAAGCAACGGCATGACGGGATCAGCTTCGGGTCTGATGGGTGCCCAGCTTCCAGTCCTCGAATTCCCGGTCTGCGGGAACGATCCTCAGGACCGGTTCCTTGTGGCTCTGCAGGCCGACGCATCCTGCCGTCCGCGTGTGGACCCGCAGACGTTCGACGGCGTGTGGCAACCTTTCGTGGAATGCCAACGGTCCGTAGCCGGCGTCGTCGGCCATATAGGAAGCCATTTCGGCTCGCTGCAGGGCATAGAGCTCGGCCACGATTTCCGTGTGACGCCACCAGCAGTCCGGCACCACCGACGTCGTCAGCTGGTAGGTCGCCACAAACCACCTGACCCACCCAAACAGGCTTTCCCAGGCCCCAACTGCCTGTTCGGGTGCCATGTCACGCCAACGATACGTACCACCCGGGCCACGGGATGGCGGCTGAAATGCCGATCGGAACAGCTCTGCCGTCAATTCGTCGTCGAGTTCCGCAATTGGACCAACTTCAAACTCAGCGTCATCGGATGAGGAGCCCATCAGTCCACCTGTTTTTCTATTGCCTGGTTCTGCCGGTGGCCGGCGGCCAGCTCCCGTTCAGTTTCAATCTTCGAACGGCCCAGTTCGGCTGCATCCTTGCGTTGATGCCAGTCCCGAAGATCCAGGAGGATCGGCCTTGTACGGCGACCGAGCATCAGAGCAGTCCCTACCGGCAGCCTCCGGATCTCGTCCAACCGAATGACTGGGCTCTCCCTGATCTGTTCCCCGTCCTGACGGCCCTGAGATGACCAGGAGCGGGTGTTGAGCACGAGACTCCGCTCTCCCAGTAGGCCAGCCAGCGAGCGCAGGTCAGGCTCGTCCGAACCGCCGCCGAAGATCACTTTGATGATCGCGGAATCCCAGATGGTGGCGGCTTCCTCGATTGACCATCCACTCCGTGCCTGTGAAAGGGACTGCAGAACCACGAGAGTTGAAATGCCGATGCCACCCCCATCAGAGAGCACCACGGGCAGGCCAGGCCACGGAGACAGATTCGCTATTTCGTCGAGGATCAGGGAAAGCGGTGGATCGAGTCGGCCTCCAGGCGAGACAAAAGCCAGCTCTCGCGCAGCGTTATCGATGTCGTCGATCAAGGCCGATAGGTAGGGACCAGCGGCGGCAGCTCCGGAGCGGGTACCAATAAGGTAGAGAGTCCCCCGTTGCCTGATGAAGCTCTTGGGATCAAACTCTTGAGCTTCGTCTTGTGGGTCCAGTGCCGCCAACACCCTCGGAGATGAAAGTGGGGCTACAGCGGCTGAGACCCCAATCCATGAGTTGGAAGTATTCCGTGGGTCGTCTTCCAAGATCCCCATCAGATCTGCCTGCCATCCCAATGCCGCACCGGGACGCCCCAGAATATCCAGCGCCTCTCTGGCCAGCACAGGGCTGGACGACCATCGACGGAAGGCTGCGATGCCCTGCCCTGACAGCGCCGCCGCATGGAGCAGGCACTGCAGCACGATCAGCGAGCGCTTTTGCCACGCGGCGTTCTCGCCTTTCATCTCGGTATCTGCGGTGATAACGAGAGCCCGTCTGGTGGCGATGTCCGGGTCACCGCAACCACGCACCGGCGACCAACGGAGAGTCGATGGCAGGCCCGACATGCCCTGAGGGTCAAAGACAGTCACTGGCCGCCCACCGGACATTCGCGCTCGCATCGTGACCACCAGATTGTCGGCTCGCGTGGATGTTGTAACAACAGCGCCGGGCGCGTCAAGGATCGCGTTGATGACGACATATAGGCCCTTGCCCGACCGAGGAGCTCCCTGAATGACCATCGACTCTTCGGTAGAGACATGGATGGTCACTCCACGGGAGCGCCCAAGTGTCCACGACACATCATGAATGCTCGGCTTGCGGAGGCCGGGCCTAGTGTATTGCCCACGCTTACGAACAGCTCTGGCTCCGAAGTCCCGAAGTATTTCAGCCCGGCCAGCCACCCCGTCCCTGCTCAGGATGTCCTGGCGTAACCACGCTCCGGACTGCTTCCAGGTTCTCCACGCGAGGGCCGCAGCAGCTGCGAGCGCCGCAAGCAATGTGAGAACTACACCCACAATCCACCACATTGCCCGTACGTCTATGGCGCAGCCGCTCGAGGTACCCATAATCCAGTCCTGACGGCCCGTCAATAACCCGATGCCTGCAGCGGGGTTGAAGAACGACGGCGGCCTGCCGCCGCAATGACCAGCGCCAGCAAGGTGAGCGGCTGCTTGGACCAACAGGCAGAACCCCATGTAGCCAGTCAACGTCCACAGTCCGGCCGAGACCAAGGGACTGCTGCTACCCGGTCGCGTCGTCATCACAGGTGCATCCGGTCATCCGTGCCAAAGACTTCCAGCTCATCTGTGGTCACTCTGTTGGCCACGATGAAGGAGCGGTTCCCAACCTTCCAGAGCCCAACGCCCTTTGGAAGGTTCTCGACGTGCTCGCACTCAGCTTCGGTAAGCCCCAGAGCTTCCTTGGTCAGGCGCATGGCGTCATGCTTCTGGCGATAGATGATGCGAGTATCAGCTTCTGTCAGCAACCCCAGGGCCTTCTGACGGTGACCGCTGCTGCTGTCGCCGATCTCGTTGAGGTCAGCCACCTTATGCATGATGAGAAGGTTCGCAATCCCGTATGTCCTCGCGAGCCGCCATTGCTCGCTCATCTTGGCCAGCATGTAGGGATCGGCGAGCATCCGCCACCCTTCGTCGTACACCACAAGCCGCTTACCGCCGTCGGGGTTTGTCACTGCCGCCTCCAGCCACGTGGCGCTACAGGCAGCGGCGAGGGACAACGCCTGCTCGGACGCGCCGATGAGCGCGGACGTATCCATGACCATCATTGGCGCGTCGGCGTCGAAGGCCACTGTGGACGGCGCATCGAACATGCCTTCCAAATCGCCAGAGACTGTGCGCCTCAGCGAGTGACTGACTGCAGCTCCGCCGTCCTTG
This sequence comes from Paenarthrobacter sp. RAF54_2, assembly GCF_052113945.1. Classification (NCBI taxonomy): domain Bacteria; kingdom Bacillati; phylum Actinomycetota; class Actinomycetes; order Micrococcales; family Micrococcaceae; genus Paenarthrobacter; species Paenarthrobacter sp. RAF54_2. Next base: position 52,714 of record NZ_JBFRDV010000003.1, on the reverse strand, counting down.
CCGACAAGGGCGAGCGTTTCTGCGGAAGGACTCAAGAGGCGGTCCAGCACCATAGGAAGGGTCGGCGTCGAATTTTCGGCGGTGGTTTCCATGAGCGCCATGTCGAGAGCGGTGTGCTCAACCGGATGCAACGGCGTGCCCTGACGCATGAGAGACACCAAAGCCACCAGCAGTTGCCGACGCCGCTGCCGGACGACAGCCTTCCACTGGGTGTCCGACAGTGAAGCGGGCCGAGAACCTGCGTCCAGAGGATTCACGCGAGCCGTGCGACCAGGACCCACGGAAATGACCTTACCACCGACGGCCTTGGCCACTGCCACCCATTCGCCCTTGGGATCCGACGCGACAGCCGCTTTCCGTCCCAACGTTATGGAGCGAGCAACCAGCGACTTCCCACACATGGATTTGCCCGTGCCTACCGTGCCAATGACGACGATCGAAGGACCGCTGATGATCCCTTTGTCGTACAGGATCCACGGATCGTAGGAAAAGGCCCCCGAACCAAAGACGTCAGTTCCTATGTAAGTTCCTTCATGGCCAAGTCCTGACTCCGTGATGAAGGGATAGGCCGCCGCGAAGGTCATCGTTGAGGCACGGTGAGGTGCCGGCCGGAGTCTATGCGGACCCCATAGTGACTGCGGTTCCCTGCTCCCCCAATCGCCGACAAGGCGCTCGCGGTCGCCGCGCCGCTCCAAGGCTTCGTCGATCCGCTGGCCGAGTTTGCGCTTCTGTGGCAATGACTCAGCGGTTGTCGCCTTTCTGAGACTCTTGCGTTCGGCGGGAGTGCCCGACGGCGTATAGGTCACCTCTTGGTTCTTGAGGCTCATCGCAATCCCCTTCCCAAGGGCAGTCCTCCCGCAATGAAGGCTGCCCACTGTTGGCCCGCCAGCAATCGAAGTTCGACGAACGCACCGGCCGCTGCGGACTCCAGTTGGTGGCGGTGCCGGGCCAAATCCTCCAAGGACGCTGCGGTTATCGTCACGAAGGCGGTCGGACGAACATCGCCATGCCCGGCTATGATCTCTTCTTCCCGTTGCGCAACTTCTTCTTCCTCGGCTCGCTGCTCCCGTGTCGTCGGACGATCGAACCKGGCGTTGATCCTGCGTCGGGTTTCGTGGGCTTCCTGAGCGGATCGAATGTCCTTGAGGGCTTCCATGGTAGGAACAGCACGAATCACCYGCGTGACCGTATGCCGGAAGTCGCCGACGTAAACCAGCGGGTGCAGGAACCCGGGATGGACCTTCTGGCGAGGCCACTCTGCGACCCAGAAAGTCTGATGGAACCCGGAGTCCGTGCGGAGGTAGGTCCAGTGCTCATCTACGGCCATCGGGCTTGAACTCAGTCGCCGTCTTCCGGTTGGCTGGGCATCCTCCGGCTCGCTGTCATTCTTCACCGAGCCTCGGGAGAGCGTTTCTGGATCAAAGGAACCCCTGAACACTTCAAGTAGCCGGGACTCCGAAAGCCACTCGTCCACCCGCACTCCATGAGTTGCCAAGGATGAGGTGATTGCCTGAACCTCCAAACGCAGAACACGCTCGAGTCCGGCTATGCCGCCGCCCGACTCCTTGATGCGCCTCCTCGATTTGACGGTGTCCACAACAACGGACAACAACACGTCGTGACTCATGGCGGAGCCAGCAGCAGCTATCAAGTCCTGGTAGGCCAACTCACCCCACGAATTGCCACCCGGCCGGCCACCATTTCGCAAGATGGTGTTGTTATAGAAGTCCTGAAGGGCAGACGAAGGATACGGAACCGTGTAATCCTGAACGGCGATTCTTGCTATGTCCGACCGTTGGGCGAGCCCGGCCTGAACACGTGACCATGCCTGGGCCGCCCACGCTTTGTCATCGTCGTCGAGAAGGGCAAATGATCTGGTGGTACAACGCAAGACGACCGTTGCTTCCTTGCCTTGCGGGTCAAGGATAAAGCACTCTCCGCGTCTGGTCGTCTGGAGTTTGAGATTGCCGAGTCCACCTGGCAGCGCAAGCCTCCCCGCTTTGAGCGCTTTTTCGGGGCGTGCGAGGTATTGGGTCTGCCCTAAGATCAATCGCATGAAGAACAGAGTGATGAGACTGACCCAGATGGGATATGGAATGCGAGCGTGCTGAAGCACTCCCATCAGCACGAACAGCAGCCAGATGGGACTCATTGTCGTAAGTCCGACTGGACCGCCAGCCGCGGAGGCAATAATCGCCGTTAGGATGCCGACGGCCAGTAACGCGAGCTGGTACCACTTCAGCCCCATGAAAATGCCGCGACGCTCGTAGCGGGGAAACTTAACGGCCTCAAGTGCCCGGGAATCTTCAGTCATTGGGTTTCTCCGGAGGGAAGTGCCCCTCTGACGCCTTTGGCCTGATGGGCGGCAATTCGGATGACGGCAAAGCGCTGCCAGAACTTCGCATTTCGGGCGCCGGAGCGGTCCTCGGTCGGTTTGCCTTTGGCGGTCTGGCGTCCTGTATCCGCGAAGGTGACGCCGACGCCTGTTTACTCGGCCCGGTTACGAGCTCTCCGCTCACCACGTCCCTCTGCCCAGCGGCGGCGCCTCCGCGAACGGAGTTTGCTCCGTGCGATACCGAAGCGTTTTCACCTGAGGTGGGTATCGGCGTCGTACTCGTGAGGCTGCGCGGCAGAGGCACTGAAGGTGCCAGCACGCGCGTGGGGATGTCCCTGCGACTTGAGGAAATTGGTCGAGCTAGTGACGATCTGCCCAACATTGATGCAATCGTCATGCGGCCACCGAGTTGTCGGCTGAACTGCCGGGAGGCAACGCTGCTGCTGCGAGCAAGGACGTGACCGCCGCCAGCCGTTTGAGCCGCTGCTGCGAGTTCACCCCCGGCAAAGCTCACTAGTCTCAGCGCCATCAATGGGGCTCCGCAGGCGAGAACCATGCCGACAGTGCCGGCTGCCAATCCCGCAAAAGACGTCGAATCCGCGAACAGTTTGATCGCCGCTGCCAGAACTGTCGCGGCCAGCGGTTTCGCCAGCAAAAGCGCGACGACGACTTCGCACCACCGCCCGGCCCAGGCCCTGGACTTCTCCCAGGGCATCATCATGAGGGCGACCGGTGCGACAGCCGCGAGGACGGCGAGGGCGAACGTCCTGAAGATCATCGAGCACATGAGGATGAACGCCAGGATCCACACGACGATGACTGCCATTGCTGTCACTATCGCGCCGCCGACGGCTCCGCCTTGATTGCCCGGCGCCAGGGAGATGACATTCCATTCGCGCTTGGAGCCTGCTGGAGCCCGTTCGAAGCCGAAGAGTCGCATGAACACGACGTAAGGATCAGTTCCCATTGACTCCAGCAGGGCCGCCGACGCCTCGTCGCTGACCTTGGTGAGCTGCCGAACCACGTAGACGGCCGCAGCCACGAGCGGCACTGCCGCCGCTCCCCCGACGAGTCCCCTCAGCAGTCGGCGTGGTTGCTGGCTGATCAGACCGGACAAGAGTTGCAAGATCATCACGACGACGAGTGGCGTCATCATCACGATGACCCACCAGTTCGTCAGGCCGCCGATCGCGGCCCATTGGGAGTCGTCGACATCCGAGACCGTGAAGGCTCCCGTGATGAACCCCCACATCCAAGAGGCGATGTTCTGAAGAACGTTCGCGAAGATGGACGTGATGGAGCCTTGTACGCCGTCGTTAGCTTGTGAAACCAGTCCGCAACCCGGCGGCCACCAACCGTTGAGGTCACACTCGATAGGCATGATCGCAAGCGGCTAAAAACCCAACGGAAAGGCCGTCTGGGACCACAGTATGTAACCGTTAATACCACCGAGAATTGCCGCGACCGGGCCGGTCCACAGCAGGATCACTCCACCGCCAGAGGCAAGCCGCGACGATTGGCTCAATTTGCCGGCCAACAACATCGCAGCTCCGATGATGGCCACGATCGCGATGACGATGAAAGCGCCGACGAGGATGCCGCCGCCGATCTGCTTGAGGGACTCAAGAAAAGGAAAGTTCGCGTTTGGTGTGATCCCAGGATCCACCGCTGCCAGTACCATCTGGTGCTCCATCCAGTCGTCTTCCAATGAAATGAGCTGCTTGGGCTCACGACTTCATGGGTGGGTCGGGAGGGAACGACATGACGGAGGCGACAAACATCGTTATAAGGGCATTCCAGAACCAATGGTGATCAATGTACAGGTCCCCAAAAACGACCAGCCTGGCTTAGGCGAATCGCTCAGGTCTCAAGCCGAGACTACGGTGGGAATCGACTCATGCAGCAACGTCCGCGCTTATCAGCGAACACGCAGGGCAGGTCTGAAACTCCTTCGCCCAGCGACACGATGCTGTCCATTCGTCAGTGTGGCTTACAGCGTTCGGCTCCAAGAAGTGGGCCAATCGTCGGAGCTGAGATGCGTAGTCCTTAATCTGCACCACGCTGGGATAGACGAAGTCCGCGTGGCTGGCTTCGTCCAGTAGATACTCTTTCCTTCGATCAATTGAATCAAGCAACCGAGCCATGGGCTGTTGGGCACTGCGATGCCGCGGTGAGCCACACTCACTGTGGATTTGCTCGATTTCTCTTACTACTCTGGCCACGTCGTCAAAGGCGGCGCCGGCGCCCCTCTTGTCTAATACGTCGTGAGCCGCCATGTACCCCAGACCTAGCGGTCCAAGGACGAGATGGATGTCTTTGACAATCATCTCGAGCGCCTGCCGAAGTTGGTTGCCTGCGGCGCTTCGCAGCCACAGTCTGTTTCCCTCGTCAGGGTGCTGCGATAACAGAGTCTCGACGCGTTCGAGATATTGACGGGCTGATCGGGGTACAACAACAGCTTGCGGCGGGACCACACTGTTATTCACTTCGATGACCAATTGCGAAGTTGTTGGCCACCGGTGGCCATGGTGGCGCCAGAGCTCACGAACAAACTGGTCATCGTGAGTAAGAACAACAACTTGTCTTCCGGTACCAGCGTCATCCGAGAGCAGTCGAGCGATGCCATCTCCAGCCAGCTTATCGCGGGTTAAGTGATCCAACATGTCGGTAGGATCGTCGATGACGACCGGCTGGCCTGGTGATTCGCGCTCTAAGGTTGCCAGATGGGCTGCCAAACCGAGCATGTCCAGTTGCGAGTCAGAAAGCCGTCCAATGGCCTTCACCTTCCCATTTCCGGATACAAACAAGTCCAAGGCGGTTCGGCCAGAAGTTGCTCTCGTCGATACACGAACTCCGGGCGTTCCGTCCGGCGCCAGACGGGCCATCCACTCGTTAATAGGTTTGGCCAGCAGGCTGCACCGATCGCCGATTGTTTGATCCAAGTGCGTTTTGAGCACCGCTGAGGCGGTTTTGTAGGCAGCTGCACGCGTCTTCGACCGCCTAGTTTCCACGACTTTCTGAGCTATCCGGTGGGCATTTAGCATGCGCCACTTAGCTTCTAAGGCGACCGACCGTTCGGATGACGCCACAAGCTCCTGCCGAGCTTCGACTCTTAACTCCTCGCAGCGCATCGCTAAAGCTTCAAGCGTTTGCCGCCACTCCCCCAGATCATTCAACGAATTAAGTAACGAACGCATATCTTCGTTCATCAAAGAGCTCTTGGCTTGGGCTTTTTCTTCCACCAGCCGTTGAGCCGCGGCGCTCCAACGAATAGATCTCTCATAAAGTTCAATGTAGGAAGACTGAAATGCGCGACTTTTCTCGGACGCGGCAAGCTCATCCAGCATCTCAGGTGAGACTGTAGGGATGGTCCACTGCAAACCTTCGATTGGTAAAGCATCCAGCAGGGCCGTTGCCCTCGAATAAACGGCCTTTTGAGCAGCTTGGTATCCCCGGAGTTCAGTTACATCATGCAGCAAGCTCTGAACGTTACTTAGCCGGTCAGAGCTGACCAATCCGTCCTCACAAGCAGGGCACAACTTGTCCGGCTCTGCGGTAGCAAGAAATGCTTCGAGCAAGTCCATTGATTTTGTATCGATGACGGCCCTCGTGGGCTGGGGAGGCGGCTCCGCCAAGTCCTCGGAGCTCTTGATGATTTCTTCCAAAGCGAAGGTCGGGGGGACTTTTGGAAGGGGTGGCAGGGTCCGACCCAGAGTCACGTCCCAAGGACCTTCAGCTGGAGGGTTGCCGCCCGAGTCCGAGTCGAGCACCGATTGGGCATCTTGCACTATACGGGCCTCGAGAAACGATTCCGATGCATCGCAAGGCGTTTCCGCCATCAGACGGACAACATCGCGTTCGAACTCTTGTGGCAGTACCGGTGCTGTCTCAAGCCTCTTAGCCTCATCGCTGAGCCGATCCTGAGCAACAGTCCATTCCTCGGTAATTGCGCTTAACCCGAGGGCGTCTCCCAAGCGAGATGCGCGGTCCGGACCCTTTAGAGCAATAACTTCGCGAAGCCTCCTGCGGGCGATCAGGTGCACGGGCGGCGCGTTTTCCGCGGCTTTGCCCCAAGTTCGCGACCACACCGAGTTGATCGCCGGCGTTCCTCTCGCACTTCTCCAGACAGTGCTGACATTGGCGTCTGGTGCACATGGTTCGCCATCTAGAGTTGCATGCTGAACGTGAAGGTCGTCCCTCATTTCCGACTCTAACTGAGGATATTGAGCCGCCCGGGTTGTCCGCCCAGTTGATAGCAGTTCAATCGCGTCGACGAGACTGGTCTTTCCCGAGCCATTCTGGGCATAGATTATTGTGAGTCCCCGAGATAGCTCAAAGGTTTCCTGTTGACCGAAGGCTCGCACACCCTGGACACTGATTTTCTCAAGCCACCCACGAAATGCGTCCGCACCTTCAACCGAGGGGGCTTGGGCAACGTCCCAGACCGCCTGCCGAATCTCTTCCTTATCTGTCGGCTCCAAGACCTCGACGGCCGACATGATTCTCGTGGCAATGTCGCTACCCGACCTCAACAGATCTCCCCGAAATAGTTGTTTGTTCCACTATCGCGCACGGCCACTGCTTTTTGGGGACGCCACTCGGCAAGTTCATATTTGCTTGTGGTTACAAGCCGCGTGGGTCATTTGTCTTTGCGGCACCGTCTGGCTGGGAACTGGCAGCACCACTAGCAGAAACTCGAGAAATATGGCAATACACCGTGTCCGCTATGTCAGCAGATCGAAGTAGACCGTACCTGGATTCCAATCAATTGGGTGGAGCAGTGTCCCAGCGGAGGGGTTCAGGGCGCTGTACATCATTCCCTCGCCTGCGTAGATGCCGACGTGTCCCCAGTTGTATGGACCCTGAGGGTTCTGGACCACTAGGTCCCCAATTTGAGGATTGTCTGTCATTCGCCCAACGCGCCACTGTTCCACCCGCGGGAGCTCGATTCCCGCTTGGCGATAAATCCACTGAACAAATCCTGAGCAATCCCAGGCCTTGAATGCCGTTCCACCCCAGACATAAGCACCACCCACACCCATCTGTGTGAAACGCAGAATGTCTTGCCGAATTTGAGGCAAGCCCTCTGCGTGGACCGGATCTGGCCGGCCACTCTCCCCTGCGCTGCACTTCGGAAGCGTGGTGACACCCTGAAGCAGATCAACGATCGCTGTCGCCTGTGGTTCCCATCGAGCATAGAGCTCGGGAAACGCTGAAACTTGAACTGCTTGGGCTGCTTGCCCTTTGCTCATGGAAGACCAGCCTGGCACATCCAGCAAACCTCGAGGACTACCTCGATTCGGCCCAGACGGCCCGCCATAGAACGCCCGGGCGTTGTAAGTGACATCCATCAGCTCTGCAACGGTCCCCCAACCCGCCGCTGGTCGTTGTTGTGCAGAGCCTACGGAATCATGGTCACTCCCAACCCCGTCATGAGGGTACTGGAATGAGGCGGGGACGTTGGCGTTGGCGAGCATCCGGAGGGTCGACTCCTGCAACGACATCATGATGGCAATCACCATCGCCTGCCGAGGAACGCCAAGTTGCTTCCCGACGGAAATGTACCCCTGTGCCACAGCAATCTGCCCTGCGGAGAGTCCAACCGCTTGACCATCCGGTCGAGTTCCACTGTTCTCGAGGACGTTTTGGGCGACAGCGCGGCTGTTGGACACACAGCCGACGGGCGACGTCGGCTTATCCCCCGCCAAGGCTATAGCGACAACACTGACGACGACACCTAGGGAAAGCACGATCACGAGAACGACCGCTGTTGCAGCCCGCAAGACTGTTCGGCGTCTAGCTAGCGCCATTAACAAAGCCGGGTGCGGCATCAGTAGACGATCCTGCTGGCGGACGCATAGAAGCCCACCATTTGGCAACGATCAGGCGGCGCGGTCGCTGCCGGCGGACAGTTGGCCATGACACTGACCGGCGCTGTGTATGAATTACTGCTACTGGCGGTCTGATCAACGACCTTGAGTCGAACCGTGCAAACATGAAGGCCCACCCACGGAGCCGGACGTTCGCGGACCTTTACGAGTTCCTTGTCGCATGCCATGGATTCGAACGTTGCTACCCGGTAGGCACCCTTGCCCGCAAGAGAAGCGAAGGATCCCGCATTTATGCCCGTTGCCTCGAACTCCTGTACGAGGACAGACAATGGATTCGATCCGTCAGGGAGGACGAACCACCAGCCCCTAATTCGAGCGTACACATCCGAATAGGACGAACTTCGAGTGTCCCAGCTATAGATGGCCACAGCCGCCGCAGAAGCAAGCGCCCGATAATCGGCAGTCACAGGCGGAACGGACGCAGGCACCTTAGAGAGTGGAGATGACCTCGTTGGTTTCGGTGTAGAAGTCGGGGAAGTGCTCGGTGGAGCCTTTTCGGTTTGAGACTCTGCCGATGGGACGCCCGTCCCTTTTGTAGACGGGGACTCCCACGGTGCGACCAGGACGAGAATGAGGGCGCCTACGATGGCCGCGAATGCTAGACCAAACACCCACCGACGAGTTGTGCGTCCGCGCCGAAGCGATTCAACCACGTTTGCCTCCTAAGCCTGTTCATGGCTTAGCTCGGCAATGAGCAACATGACTCAAATAGCCGAAGTCATGGAACTGCGAATGACTCGCCATGCCGTTTGGTACAGGCGACGGGCCGTGCCGATTTGAACAGCCACATATCGATCAGTCAGTTTGAACTCCTCGGCAACCGCGGCGATGGCAACCTGCCGTTCGACGCCGTGGTGTTCTGGCAGCACGATCGATTCGGCCACTCCCCGCAGCAGCGGACTCGGCAGACAACCAACGGCGTGCGTGCAGAGGCCAGGCATGTCATGCACAGCTTCAGGATCTACATCCAGGGCTTTACTAATTGTCTTTGCGGTCTGCCGAACCGCGGTGACTGCATTCCAGCGACGACGGTCATGCGGCGACGGAGGGGCGTATCGTCGCGGCTCGGTAAGGCTGCCCACGGCGAGGCGCCAAACGGGAGCTGACACCGCGGCCCGAGTCAGCCCAAGAACCATATGCGCCCATTCATGATCGATGATCTCCTCGGCATCGCGGTAATCACGGGACACCACCAATACCGCTAGCTGCTGAACAACCTCCGGACCGTCACCATCGCTTGGATCTATTAGCAGCGGCAGCGTCTTGTGGCCAAGTTCCCGACGGACGTGCGCGGCACAGACATTTCCCGTGACGCCTTGCACCCAGGCCTCGAATGGAACTCCAGGGATCTGCCGGTAGCTGCCGCGTGCTACCCCGTCCCAAACGGCCATCCTGATGTCCTGTATGACATCGTCCACATCGCACGAGCGGCCGATCCGGGCCAAGTGCGAGATGACGTACCGACGCACGCCTTCAACTGCTCCCATCATTTGGTCGATGGGTACTGTCAGGGTGGGTGTCACCGGCCTCAGCAGCGAAATGTCCACCGGGGATGGGGTTGAGTTCTCTATTTCAGCGTTGCCCGCCAGGTGTTCCAGGCTCATGGCTCTCACCGCTTCGACTAACGGATTCGAATATCTCCAGCGCCACCAGATGTGGCGAATCAACGTGGCTAGTAGCGATCTGACCACAACACAAGCTTCTAACAAATATTGTCAAAGATAATTAAAGTATCGTCAAGACTCCAGTTCTTACTTTTTCCATGTTGTTCAGCAAGAATGGAGGCATGCCACGGATCACGCAGCCTCACGACGACGCCTGGTCGCCCGACGTTGAAGACGCAGTGGCCACGTTCGGGAACCGCTCCCGGAATGAGATTCTGAGATTCCTGACGGCAAATGGTCCTGCGTCCAGAGGGGACATCGTCGCAGCAGTCAGCGCCGGCGAGCCCAGCGTCGCCAAACACCTCATCGCACTTGAACAGGTCGGCGCCGTTGAGGTCGACGTGGAAGCCGGACGGCGCCACGGTCGTTCTCCTCGCTACTCAGCGAATTCTGCCCGCATCAAGGAGTTACTGGACGCTCATCTTCGGTATGTCTTGGAGGAGTAGCTGCGGCCCGCTCACCATTCGGATGCAAGCTGATGTCCTTGTTTAGATACTCGGAGATGGCGCGCAGCGTTTCCGGCGAGACGTCACCGAGCGTCCTAACTGCGAAGGATTTCACCCGAGCTGCCCTAAGTGACTTCACGAACTCCAACTGCGAATCGATGCGCTCCGGGATGTCACCTTCCACGCCGTTCAGCAAATAGGAGGGATCGACGTCGAACATCTCGCAGATAGCGGCGAGCAGCTTCGGATCACTAACCAGGCGTCCCGTGCCGTCTTTCATGTAGAACCATCTGGCTCTGGAGATCTTGATTCCTCGAGCGCGGAGCCCGGCCTCAATCTCCCGGAAAGTGACGGGTGAACCCCTCTCGGCTACAACGACATCGAGCAGCAGGTTTAGCCGGCGGGCGAGGGCGGCCTGCGGTGACAACGCGCCGTCGCGGCTAAGGTCTTTTGCCGGCATGCTCCACCCTTTCGACTGCCTCGTTCGATGAGAAATGATGCTGCGTTGCCATCAGTATTCCGCGAGCGCCCTGGCTAGACAATCCACTACACATTCAATCTGTTCCACGGCTCATCTGAGGCGTATCCTGTTGCTGTAGACCCGTCTACAGCAAGCATCCTCCACAATCCTGAGCCGTGGTTTGAATGTCGACCTACATCTTGATGAACCGAACACGGAGCCAGATCCTTCGCTTCCTTATCAGAAGCGGGCCATCTTCCCCCTGCGTCTTGGCTTCAGGGCTTCAAGCATCTCAAGCAACTGTTCGGCATCATCTCTTCATCCTTGAGTCGGCTGGTTACGTTCAGGCTTTGGCTGACGAGCGCTACTCCGCCCACGCCTCGCTCGTCGAGTGCCAGCTCATCGACCTAGCGGCCCAGTACTCAGTACAAATGCCTCCTACAACTGCGCCGCCGCTTGCTCAGGACTAGCGCCGGCCAACGGGAGACTGTAGAACCAGTCCTCGACTGATCGCTCCCACTTTTCGGCGTCGACATTCCACTCCAGAGAGTGGCCCTGAGCTTCAAACTCCACCAACTTGATGAGGTCTGGCCTCAGGCTGGCAGCATTCCTTGATGCTTCGAAGGGTGTTGTGTCGTCCTTCACCCCATGGAGCACGAGGATCGGTTTGTTCAATTCAGTTGCGCGCGCCAACCAATCCAGGGAATCGAGACGTATCGGCTCAGCAAGGCCAGTCACCCACCGGAGCGCCTTGGATCGAAGAATGGTAAAGCCCAGGTGCACAAGTGGCAGAGGTAGTCCGGCCGCCTTGGCGTTCGCTGCAAGGGTCGTTCGCCAGTCGAAGACTGGCGCGTCGAGAACCATCCCGACTACTCGCGATGAATTCGGCGACAGGGCCGCTGCTTGAAGGGCCATGGCAGCGCCGAGTGACCACCCAAAAAGGACAATACGTTCAGCGCCATTGGAAATGGCGTAGTTGATCCCGGCTTCGACGTCGCGCCACTCGCCTTGGCCGAGACTGTACCGGCCATCGTACGACGGCGGGGCGTCGCCGTCGTTGCGGAACGAGACTACCAGCGACGTCAGCCCCATACGTCCTGCGACTGGTATGCCGCGAAGAGTGCCTGCCCGCTTACCGCCCATGCCGTGGATATGGATAGCCCATGTTCCGGGAGTTGCGACAGTAGCGGACGGGTCAAATCTCCACGCTGGGGCGACACCGTTATCAACTGGAATCTCAACGTCTTGGTAGGGCAGGCCAAGTTGGCCAGGTTTCGAGTAGACATACCCGCTCCAGATACCGGCCGTGGCTTGTTTGAGGTCGCCCGAGTCCACTCGCTCAACCGCTCGGGTTACGGTGTTCCGGTCGCGGTTAGACTCGACGATCCGTCCTAAGCACGCGTGACCTGTTCCCTGATCGAACCAAAAGCTGTACCGCCCATGCGCTCGAGTTTGTTCAGTAGCCGGAAGTTCGATTTCGAGAGAACCGTCTACCCTAGTGTGCACTGCACGAAGGTCCAATCCCTCACGACGGCTGTATTTCGGGACTACAACCTGACGAGCAAAGTACATTGCACCGGCCACGCCGGTAAGCAGAGCAGCGGATGCAGCAAGAAGTCCAATCTTCAAAACCCTATGGCTGATTGCTCTCCGCATCGTTCACCCCTTCTGCTCTCGTCCGTTCGTCGATTACTTGGCGGAGCCTCATCAGCGTATCGGGAGAGATCCCTTGCAACTGACGAGCGGCAAAGTTCCTTACACGGGACTCACGCAGGGTACGGAGAAGTTCCAGTTGAGCGTCCACAAGTTTGGGTATTTCCCCGGCATCATCGAGGAGGTAGTCACGGTCCACGCCGAAGAATTCAGCAAGATTACGGAGCAGCACAGGATCATTTGCTAGCGAGCTATCCCCGCTGCGCATGTAGGCCCAGCGGGAACGGGAAAGTGGAGTTCCACGCTGACTCATATGCCGATTGATTTCGGGGTAGGTCAATGCCTCCGATCCCTCGGCCTCGTAGAGGTCAAGAAGGAGGTTGAGCTTTCGCGCCAATCTGGTCTGAGGGGTTTCGGAGGAACTGGCATCATCCGTCATATCGCCTGTTCCCGCTTCCGTCTACGAGCTGGAACTTGGCGCACGAAAGGTCCCGCCAGATAGTTCTCAGCAGCGTTCAAGACATTGAGCTCATGGATGTCCAAGGAGCTGCCCAAACTGGGCTCAACTAACAGTGCGTCCTGTACTTCAACAAGCATTCTATGGAGCCTTTGAGCCCGGTCCAGTCGGCTGATCATTTCGGTGTCTCGCACGAGCCGTACGTCTTGCCGCTTCTTTGTCGTCTTTTCCCAGATCTTTGTCAGACCACTGACTAACTCCTCCTCGGTCACGGAGTCCCTGTGGCGGAGAACTCGGCGCGCTAAGGGCGGGATCGCCAGACCCACGCAAAGGAAGGCCATGGCCGCAACGACTGCCGCATCATAGATAGGCGAGACCGCACGCATAGCATCCAGGCGCCCCTGCAAATGCAGAATATCCATGACCAGCACGAGCAGTACGAGGAGAACGGCAAAGCTACAGCCAACCCCGATGCAGGTAAATGCCGTGCGGAAGTAGGGTCTCAACATGTCGCCGCGAAACCGGAAACACGTAAAACCGGTAACGCTAACCACGTAGCCGATGTATCCAAACTGGATGGATGAGTAGAGGGCAGCAGACCACTGGTCACCGTACTCCACCATGAACCGAGTAGAACTGCCATGGGTGACGATGGCGCTGAAGCTGGCTGCAAGGCCCACGATCACCGCGGACAGGAGAATAATGCCGACCCTATCTCCCTTCTCGACCGCCTCTTCCGGCGTTGCCGCCCGGATGATTGCTCTCGAGAGAAAGTAGATCCCAACGACCATTGAGACATTGGCCGACAGGTCAACGAAGTTACGGCCGCCCAGAACCGAATCGGTGACATCGTAGACCTGATCGATGTTTAACGTCAGGGCTACTGAAATCGTGATGGCCGCCGTTAGCACGCTGTGATCGCGCCGTCTCCGTAGGCCAGACAGGAGGCAAACGACGAGTAGCCAAATTAAGCCAGCAGCCACAATCTGAATCATTCGAAAACCCTCTCGAAGGACCTTGGCTCCCTTGCACTATTCCTGATCGCTGATGCGAAGAGATCCGCTAGCGACTCCGCTGCGGCCTCCAGCTCATCGGTGAAACTGCTCCTGGCTAAGACACGAGAAACAAGACCCACCGGAAGGTTCGGGAAGAGAACTCCTATGTAGTCGGCCGAAACGACAAGTTCGTCATGTCTCAAGACCATGTGCCCGAGTTCGTGCAGGACGAACTGTTGCCGGTGCAGCCCAGACGGACTGACGGCGTGCAAGATGATTTCGACTTCGTCCGTGGAAAGCCACAATCCACAGACAGAACCGCCGTTAAGCACTCCGGCAGCTTCAATCTGAATTGGACGATGCCGGACAGCCTCGACAATTTTCACCAGGCGTTCCAAGTTCAGGTGAGTCGGAAGCGCCAAAGAATCGAAGGCACTCGCTGCGCGTTCGGCAGGCGATTGTTGTGAAGGATATGGATTCTTGTTCATCAGCATCCCCAGTGATGCGTGTCCTTAGGTTCTCTGGTCGCCGCAGGCCACGGCCTTGACCCACTCTGACAGGAACCCTCACATCCATTGAACTCTCCGGCTCTGGACATGTCCAGAGCGAGTGGTAGGTGAATCGAGGCTGAATCCACCGTGACCATCGAGACACGGATCGACGAGCGCTCGGTCCTCCTCGCGCGTCCTGATTCTTAGAACTGAAACACTCCGCTGGGACACACCCCGTCGAAACTAAGTCTGACCGAACCTTTCAGTTCGGTGTGAAGTGCCGAGCGTGGTGGCCACTCGATAATGAAGAACCGGCTGCGGCGAACACCCACCAAAAAGTAAGGACAAGTGCACCGCAATTAAGTCGAGGTAGATATTTTCAGAGGTCCGCATTTACGTTAAGCATCCTTGTCCGGAGTTGTTTGCCCGTCCGCTTGCCTACCCAGCTGAACAGATCGTTCGGGTTCGCCCGCGTCCGAAAGTTCTTGATCGTCGCTAGGCATTCGGTCAGACTTTCAGTCCTGCGATCGATTGAGTCCCCGAGCGGTGTTGGCAGCTTGGTTGATCATCTTGATCGCCTCTGCCGACAAACTTGCACCATTAGCGAGCTTGGCGGCATCAGCTATGTTTTTGGCGTCTTGGGCGGGAAGCCTTGATATGTCGCCTAACGCTCTGGAGGCCTGATCAGAGAGCCTTCCCAACCCATGCACAGCAGCACTTCTAATGGCCTTGTACCTGGACGCCTCGGTTGGCCATCCGAGGGACGGTTCGGTGGGCCATGCGGAATCGAACATTGGGAACCCAGCTGCTTCGATCAAGGCCCAGAGTCCTCGGTCCGGGTCATCGGGTAGGGCCTCTAATCGAGACACCTGCACTTCCACGGGTTCTCCTTGTTTTGTTAAGGTTACTGTCCCCGTCGCAAGCAGAGGTTTTTCGATAAACGAAGAAGTCATCAGCTCGGTTGGATCTCCATCGACGGCCACAATGTTTGCATCCACTTCGACAGAAAAGTTCGCAGTCCAACGGTCGTTCCCCCTGCCCGCTGCATCAGAGAACCCCCAAGCGCGACTGCGGGGCCGAACCCAGTTCACAAGACAATGCGAATATCGTGGATTCAGTGCGGCAGCCTTTGCCGAAACCTTGAACCCCGAGTGGTCCCAGCGCATGCTCGCCTGGTCAGTCAACAGGCCTTCGAGGGCTTCAAGGTTGATTGCAGCTACCAGATCCCTAAGATCGTGTGCGGGAATAGCGCCGTGAAGGGCAGCGATGTGTGCTTCTAACGCACGAAGGCTTGTTGCGTACTTGACCCTCCCGGCCAGCCCTCGATTAACCAGTTCTTCGAGCAAGTGAGGGTGGAGAGGTCGCGGAAGCTGCGGGACGTCTGCGCCCAGGTCGTTCTTCTTCATGGACGCTGAAGGGTCCCCGAAATCTTGATCATTGTTGCTCACAAACCAGACCTCATGGTCCGGCTCCCTGGTTGCGACGTCGAGTACTGTCAACCAAATCAGGGTGTCTCTATACCCGTCCTTTCTGCCCTTTGTATAAGGGGCTATCTCTTTGGAAGCTCGTTCTGCCACCTCAAGATGCCCAACCGCTGGTGTCGGCGCGGCTTCGATGCCCAGTTCAGCCATCCGGGCAACCAATACTTCTTCATAACCATCAATGCGGTCCTGGATGTTTTGGCTGAGCGATTGCTGTTCTTTCTGCAGTCCGAGTTCAGCAACGCGAAGCTTGTCAAGGGTCGATTGTTGGTCGGACCACTTCCTGGTCACAACTGTGACTGTCTCCATCTGAACGACTTCCGGGACCAAGACTTCGACTTGCCAGTCTTTCTGGTGACCCGTAAGTGAGATCCATTCGGCTCTGTCAAGCAAAGGGGTGTCATACAAAATGTTCGTGTCCACAACGATGGAAATCATGTTCTAAGTATCCGTGACGCACTCGTCCGTTACGACTTTTAGGACAAGGCGAAACGAGCTGATGAGGCCGCATCCATACCGGGGGGTCATGCACCTAGCGGGGTGCAACACCCCCGATTGAGCACCAACATTTCACTCAAATAGTTGCCCCTTACGGGCTGCATCCATCCACCCGTAGCGCCGCGAAGAACCCGTCATTTAGCGCCGAAAGTCACACACCGGCGAATAGCTGGGCAGATCAATTTGTGATGCGCGTTGAGCCTTCTGATTACCGAATCATTCAGGACGAAAAAATGCATCTCAGCGCATGCGCTCGGCGAGCTGGTCGAAGAACTCGGTGACCATTTTGTCTGCGCCGTCCTTCATCAGCCCGGCCCCGCCGAACCTGTAGACCTCGTAGCCGGCGAGCCTGAGCCGTCGGTCCTCGGCGACCATCTCGCTGTAGAGGGCCGGACTTGCGGTATCGCCGTTCGCGTAGTGCTGCTTCCCGTCGACCTCGAGGACCACGCGATGCCTGCTGGAGAACAGGATGAGGAAGTCCATCCGCTGCCGCCCCAACGGGCTGCCGCTCTGCCCTACAGATCGACGATGCATCTGGGTCGCGGGGTCGAAGTGCAGGTAGACCTGCGGAATCAGCGCGGGGATGCCGAATCCGTCGTCCTTGTACCGAGCCGCATAGGCGTCGAAGACGCGAAGCTCGACCGGGTTATCGTCCAGGGAAGCCCGCAGGCGGTTGTGCAGGTCCAGGCCGACATCCCGCGGTGGCACATCGTCGGCGAAGCCCTGTCGCTCTCGCCACCACTGAATCAGATGGCTGTACGTCAGGCCATCGGCCGGGATCGGCTGGTCGTAGACGAGGCAGTACTCGCCGTTGCGGACGATCTCGATGTCGTTGTTGAGGGCATCGCGCAGCACGAGCTCAGGCTTGGGCCCGTTCGCTGCGAAGATCAGGTTCTTGGCCGGCGTGCCGACGCCTCCGCCACGGTCGTACTCTGCGAGCAGAGCAGCCAGGTCGGCGAGGAGCATGTCGGTCACGTCGAGCTCGGTGACCATACGGCGCGCCAGGGCCGCGAGCCGAGGGAGATCCCAGCCTTCGGTGTACCCCTTGATGACGTCGCGCTTGGTGTACTCGTTGTCGGTGGGTTGGTGATCCGCCTTCGGCCACGACAGCTTGAGCTCTTCGGCGAGCACAATCTGAAGGTCCTGCCGCGTGTAAATATGGATGAACGCTTCTTCGATCGCATTTCGGAACGAGCGCGACGACACCTTCACCGGCACCGTCGGGGCGTCGTCAAGAATCCCTTCCAAGAAGTTGAATCCGCTCATCACACCATTGTCCCTGTCGCCGCCTACAGTCTGACACCTACGAAGCCTGAGCCAGTATCGGCTATCGCCCCTGGGCTTACCTTCGCCTGGTAGTCCGTGGTCCAATGGCCGTCGTAGAATCCCCGGTCGTTGAGCCGGTGAATGCGCGTGTCTATCAAGGGCGAGGCGAGGATCGAGTCACGCAGGGGTGTCAGCGCGTCCGCCACGATCGTCCCGAGGTGGGCGAGGATCTCGATCTGACCGGTCGAATGCCCGAGGAGCACGGGAGCCACTTCGCTCAGGATATGGTCGGTCTCAACCTTGGGGACGGCGAAGTGGACGCCGCCTTCCGTGTTGGCGTAGTACTTGACCACCTCGCTGACGGTCAGTGGCCGCCCCTGAACCATGCCCACCCTCGCCCCGATGAAGTGCTTCAGTTTGGGAAGCGCCGGGTCCTCGGGGCCGCCCACGAGCTCGGGACCGCCGAGCCTGAAGAGATACGGCAGGTCCGCGTCGCCCCGGCCGTCGTCAGGAGCGCTCCACTGCCTGATGCGGAACTCCGTCGGCACCTCCGGGCGAGCGGTCCGGACAGTATTGAGGAGGGGATGCGCGTCGATGAGGAGCTTGCGCAGAAGCGGCGCGATCCCGAGCAACTCGTAGCGGTCCCGCACACCCGGATCCTGGCTCCGTCGTCTGACGTCGGCGACCGTCTCGACGAAGAGCCATTCGGCCAGCATCGTCTCAGGGCCTATCTTCGGTGTCATTGATCTAGTCGACCGACGTCGAGAGCGTCTCGAAGAAGTAGTCGACTTCCTTCTGCGCGCTCCCCCTCTGAAGCGGCGCGAGGGTGCGGATGCTCGACCAGTTCACCGTCATCTTCCAGGTTTTATGGCCATCCGCGTTGATCGTCGGCACCTGCTTCGGCTTCTTGGTCTTCTCGGTGAGGGTGTCGCTCATCTCCACCAGGTCCGAGAAATCCTCATAGGCGTTCACGATCCTCACGAGAGCCGCCTCGACGGCAGTGATGCTCAGGCTGTCATTAGCTTCCACCCACGTGTCGAATCTGCGATCCATGGACGCGTGACCCGCCCACTTGTTGCACATGTACTGCACATACCCCAGGGTCTGGTGATTCTGGGGGTTCACGGATTTTCTGATGTGCTCGACGAGGTCGAGCTCGGCGCTGGCGTCCGTGTCGAGGTCTTCCAGCGTCGTCTTGATCCTCTCGAGCATGTGAGGCAGGGACGCGGTCCTGCCCGGCGGCTTCTGCCCGTTCACAGGTTTCCCCGCAGTCAGGTCGATCGTCGTTGCGACCGAGATGACGGCCTGCTTGAGCATCTGTTCCGACAGATAGCCGAAAGTCTCCTGGAGCCGCTCGTCGCCCTCGTACTCCAAGGTGCTTTCTGTCTGGAAGAAGTACTTCGCGAAGTAGAAGTCCTTGATGACGCCCAGAATAAGGTTCTGCTGCGAGATCTCGACGCGTTCGTGCTCGGGGACCTTTGCGACCTCGGCGGCGAGGTCGTCGTTCGTCACGCGCGCTCCGGTCAGGTCCGGAACTTCGTGGGGTGCAAACTCTGATTGGAAATTGGGCGGTCGCATGCCACAGCATATCGACGCTGCGTCGGGGCATCCAAGAAGGGTCCCTCGACCGGCCGCCCCTCGGTCCAAATAACGTTCTTCAGACGCTGACCATCCAATGCTCCACATCAGCGACTGTCTTGCATCCAGCGACAAGACCTTGCCCTTGGGCCGAGCGCTGAGACAATTTCTAAAGGGCGAGCCTTGGGACACCAAGATCGCCGCAAACCTCGGCTGTTCCTGGAAGAACGCTCACCTTTCCGTCAATGACGCACTCGGTGAGGAAAGGGTACTCGGAGCTGAGATCGGCCCTCTAGTAGCAGCGAATGCTTCTCTTGTCTTCCACCCTGCAGCAGGGACTCCCGCTGCAGGGATAAATTTCTGCGCTGCCACCATGCTTCGAGAAACGTGACGGATACGAGCTCTTCAGCGTCACGCCACGATGCAGTCCGGCTCAGGCAGTACCGAAATACCGCACGCGAGTGCCGGTCAAACAACAAACCGAGTGCCTCGGAATCCCCTGCATTGCACCTCTGCCGTCGCTCAGCATCCTGTTCCCCCCAAGTCGTTCATACCTAGTAGTGTCCGCCACCCGCAGAAACGTTCCCGCATCAGAAACGCCAAACGCACAAAGCCAGCCCTGTCCGCGAATTGCTGACGATCTCAACTAGGGCTACTGCGACAAGATTGTCCGTGCGCTCACACACTTTAGTCATGGTGCCAAAGTCAAGTTCAAGAATGAACACTCAAGGTGAAGCAACGAGAAAGTTTGACATGGACTTGGAATTCTTCGAACCTGCCGAAGCCGCGGCGCTCATGCGCTGCAGTGAAGGATGGCTGCGCGACGGCGCTGCCGCTGGCCGCTTCCCGCACGCGTGCTGGGGCAAGGGCAAGATCGTCTTCACATCCGAGCACATCGCAGAGATCGCCAGGATTAGTGAGATATTGCCCGACTCCCACCCGGCAACAGATGTCCGTGAGCGAAGCAACACCAACACTCGGCTCATAGGGACTAGAGCACGCAACCGCTTGGCCTTCTAGAGGACGGGGAGAGCCAGCCTTCTCAACGCATGAACGCCGACACCGACCGCTCCGTGGCATCCGCACCAGCCTGGAGAGCCTCCGGCATCAGGTGCCCATAAACGCCCTCTGTGGTCCTGGTCGACGCATGCCCCAACCGACGCGAGATCGTGAATATAGGAACCCCATCCTGAATCAGCCACGAAGCATGAGTGTGCCGTAGATCGTGAATACGTGGATTCTTCCGCAGCCCTCGAGCCTGTGCCGCTTTCACCGCCGGCACCCAATAGTGATGCCAGAACAGCTTGTGAACGATCCGCTCCCCCTTGGGCGTCGTGAAAATCAGATCGCTGCTCGGACGCCCAGCCACCAAGGGAATCAACAGGTCCACAAGGGCAGGGTTCAAGCCGATAGTCCTTTTGCCGGCGCCGGTCTTCGTCGGCCCAATGTAAAACTGGTTCTGCCCGTCCCGCTTCCATGCCTTATTGATCCGTGCCGTCGCCGGCTTACCCAGCAAGTCGATGTCCGCAACGGTCAGAGCCGTGGCTTCACCGAATCGCGTCCCCGTCATCACCAAGAAGTTCGTGAAGTCCTTGTACCGCTCCCCCATGCCTTCCATGATCAGTCCGAACTCGGCGTGGGTGAGGAACATCATTTCGTCCTCGGCCTTCTCAACGCTCGGCAACTGAACACCGCGGCAGGGATTGCGCGTGATATACCCCAGCATCTCCGCTGTGTTCATCGAAGCAGAAATCAGCCCATGTACGTTCTTGATTGTCTTCGGCGAGCGCCCCTTGGCCATCATCGACTTCACCCAGTAGGCGATCATCCGGTAATCCAGCCTGTCCACGGGAACGTGGCCGATGACCTTCTTCACGTGGAGGTCGAGCATGGTCTGATAGGTCTTCACGGTCCCGCTC
Source organism: Paenarthrobacter sp. RAF54_2 (assembly GCF_052113945.1). Lineage (NCBI taxonomy): Bacteria > Bacillati > Actinomycetota > Actinomycetes > Micrococcales > Micrococcaceae > Paenarthrobacter > Paenarthrobacter sp. RAF54_2. Next base: position 31,580 of record NZ_JBFRDV010000003.1, on the reverse strand, counting down.
GAGGGCCGGACCAGCAGGTCGATGTGTTCCTGGATCACTTCGCCAACAGTCGGAATTTTCGCCCTGTTGTCCAGCAGTGCTTGCTGCGCGATTTCGAAAGACTGTCCGTTCGCATCGAGCAAACGTTTCAGAGTTTCAGCCTCATGCGAGGAGTCGACAGTGATGCCCTGTTGCTTCCGGATCTTGGGATCGCGCCAGACCACCATGAAGGACGAAGAGCCGTCCTTTTTGACGCGTTTCCGGATACTAGCCACATAAAAATGCTAGATCCGTGTCAACAGATTTGGGGGTTTTGTCAACAGTCAGGGGCCATATAGGCCCCTGACCTGCGACAACACAGTGCCCGAGGTGGGACTCGAACCCACACACCTTTCGATACCGCATTTTGAGTGCGGCGCGTCTGCCAATTCCGCCACTCGGGCGCGGATTACCGGGAAGTTAATTCTCGCTGACTGCTCTCATTGCTGTGAGCAACGCGATCCTTTCCCAGCACGCGAAACTACTCTACATGCAGATAGGCTGTTTTTCAGAACTGGGCGCGCGAGTGCAACAAAATCATGTGCCGCAGCGGTCCACACTAAGATGGACATGAACCCGCCGAACCTTTTCAAGGAGATCCCGTGACCGAACAGACGGAGTCCACACCCGCAGCCCAACTGGCCCGACGCGTCGTCGTAGCCGAGGATGAGACCCTCATCCGCTTGGACATTATTGAGATCCTGAAGGGCGAAGGGTACGACGTCGTCGGCGAGGCAGACAACGGCGAGAAGGCCGTGCAGCTGGCCGAAGAGCTGAAGCCGGACCTCGTCCTCATGGATGTGAAGATGCCCGTCATGGATGGCATCTCGGCCGCAGAGAAGATCGTCAAAGCCCGCATTGCTCCCGTCGTCCTTCTGACTGCTTTCAGCCAGAAGGAACTTGTGGAGCGTGCCCGCGACGCCGGCGCCATGGCCTACGTTGTGAAGCCGTTTACGCCGGCTGACCTCATCCCGGCCATCGAGATCGCGCTGTCCCGCCATGAGGAGATCAAGGCCCTCGAAAACGAGGTTTCTGATCTCCAGGAGCAGTTCGCCACCCGCAAGCTCGTAGAGCGCGCCAAGAGCCTCCTGACCACCAAGATGGGCCTTACGGAGCCGGAGGCCTTCCGCTGGATCCAGAAGACGTCCATGGACCGTCGCCTGAGCATGCGTGAGGTTGCTGAAACGATCATCAACCAGGTCAACTAGCACCCAGCGGTCAACGACGGCGGCCGGTCACCTCATCGAAAGGTGACCGGCCGCCGTCGTACCCACCCAAGCCAGGAAACAGCAAGGCGGGCCCCACCAACAAAAAGTTGGCAGGACCCGCTTCACTCAAGCCTGAGCCAGGAACCTAGGCCCTGGTCTTGCTTTTCTTTTCAGGCCACGGGCCAACGGGCTCCTTGCGCGACGCGTCCACGGAGGACGTGTCGGCGAGGTCGCCCACCTTGTGGACCTTCAGCGAGTTCGTGGAACCGGCCTGTCCGGGAGGGGAACCGGCAGCGATGACCACCAGGTCACCTTCCTCGACGATCTTCATGTCCAGGAGGCTGCGGTCAACCTGTGCGGTCATTTCGTCGGTGTGGCCCACTGTGGGGACCAGTACCGGCTGGATGCCCCAGGTGAGGGCGAGCTGGTTCCAGACGTGCTCAACAGGCGTGAACGCGAAAACCGGCTTGACCGGGCGCAGACGCGAGAGGCGACGTGCCGAGTCACCGGACTGGGTGAAAGTACAGATGTACTTTGCGTCCAACTGGTCGGCGATTTCGACGGCGGCACGGGTGATGGCGCCACCGCGGGTCTTGGGCTTGGTGCCCAGCGGGGGGACGCGCTCAAGGCCGTGCTCTTCGGTGGACTCGATGATCCGGGCCATGACCTTGACGGTTTCGATCGGGTACTGACCCACCGAAGTTTCGCCGGACAGCATGACTGCGTCGGCGCCGTCGAGAACCGCGTTTGCGCAGTCAGAAGCCTCGGCACGCGTCGGACGCGGGTTGTCGATCATGGATTCCAGGACCTGAGTTGCCACGATGACCGGCTTGGCCCAGCGGCGTGCCAGTTCAATGGCCCGCTTCTGGACGATCGGGACCTCTTCGAGCGGGAGCTCAACGCCGAGGTCGCCACGGGCAACCATGATGGCGTCGAACGCATCGATGATTTCGTGGAGCTGGTCCACGGCCTGCGGCTTTTCGATCTTGGCTATCACCGGAACGCGGCGGCCTTCTTCGTCCATGATTTCGTGGACGCGCTTGATGTCGGAGGCATCCCGGACGAAGGACAAGGCAACCAGGTCCACGCCACGCTTGAGGGCCCAACGGAGGTCGTCCTCGTCCTTTTCGCTCAGTGCGGGGACGTTGACGGCAACACCGGGCAGGTTGATGCCCTTGTTGTTGGACACCTTGCCACCGACGGTAACGGTGGCGACCACCTTGACGTCGTCAACTTCGATGGCGCGAAGGGCAACCTTGCCGTCGTCGATCAACAGGGCGTCGCCCACGTTGACGTCTTCGGTGAGGCTCTTCAGCGTGGTGGAGCAGATGTCCTTGGTGCCAGGGACGTCTTCGGTGGTGATGGTGAAGATGTCGCCAACAGCCAGCTCGTGCGGGCCGTCAACAAAGCGGCCAAGACGGATCTTGGGACCCTGGAGGTCAGCCATGATGGCCACGGGCTTGTGCAGTTGCGCCGCAGCCTTGCGGACATTCTCGTAGGTGATGTCATGCACGGAGTAGTCGCCGTGGCTCATGTTCATGCGGGCAACGTCAACGCCGGCTTCCAGCACTGCGAGAGTGTTGTCATAGCTGGAGATTGCCGGGCCGAAAGTTGCCACAATTTTCGCGCGTCTCATATACCTACCCTAAGTAGTGTGCTGCTGATTGAGTTAAAGATCATTCCTGCCGGCGCTATAAGACCGCGATTGCCCGGTCGGTGGGGGCGACCGGTGCCGGAAGGATTGTGCTTCCCATGAGGAACTTGTCCACTGCTGCCGCACACGCACGGCCTTCGGCAATGGCCCACACAATCAGGGACTGGCCACGTCCGGCGTCACCGGCAACAAACACACCCTCGGTGTTCGTCATGTAGTAGCCGTCGCGGGCTACGTTGCCCCGACCGTCGAATTCTGCACTGACCTGCTCGGTGATACCGGCCGGTTCAGCACCGGTGAAGCCGAGGCTCAGGAAGACGAGGTCGGCGGGAATGATCCGCTCGGTCCCGGCCTTCGGGAGGCGCTTGCCATCCACGAACTCCGTCTCGGCGACCTTGACCCCGGTGAGCTTGCCATTCTCGCCAACAAACTCCACGGTGGACGCCAGGTACGTACGTTCGCCACCTTCTTCGTGGGCGCTGGCCACCTCGAAAAGCGTGGGGAATGTCGGCCACGGCTGGTGACCTGCACGCTCAAGAGGCGGCTGCTTGCCGATCGCCAGCGTGGTAACAGAAGCCGCCTGGTGACGGTGCGCTGTACCGATGCAGTCCGCGCCGGTATCGCCGCCACCAAGGATGACCACATGCTTGCCACGGGCATCGATGTGATTTTCCGGGCTCTCCCCCGCTACTACGCGGTTGGAAGGAACCAGGTAGTCCATGGCGAAGTGAACACCTTCAAGGTCACGGCCCGGAATGGGCAGATCGCGCGGGACGGTTGCACCGGTAGCAATCACGACGGCGTCGTAACGGCGGCGCAGCTGTTCCCAGGTCACGTCCGTACCGACTGCGACGCCGGTGCGGAAGCGGGTGCCTTCGGCCTTCATCTGCTCCAGGCGGCGGTCAACCTGTTCCTTCTCCATTTTGAAGTCGGGGATACCGTAGCGGAGCAGGCCGCCGATCTTGTCGTCACGTTCGTACACGGCGACTGTGTGACCAACGCGGGTCAGCTGCTGTGCAACTGCGAGGCCTGCAGGACCGGACCCCACCACGGCAACCGTCTTGCCTGTGAGGCGAGTCGGCGGAAGGGGGTGGACCCAGTCGTTGTCGAAGGCTTCATCAATGATGGAAACCTCAACCTGCTTGATGGTCACGGCAGGCTGGTTGATACCCAGCACGCAGGACGCTTCGCAGGGCGCCGGGCACAGACGTCCGGTGAACTCCGGGAAGTTGTTCGTGGCGTGGAGGCGTTCAATCGCTTCCTCACCCTTGTCCCGCCACACGAGGTCGTTCCACTCAGGAATGAGGTTGCCCAGCGGGCAGCCCTGATGGCAGAACGGTACACCACAGTCCATGCAGCGGCCGGCCTGGCTCTTCAGGACACCCTTTTCCTGGGCTTCGTACACTTCCTTCCAGTCCATGATGCGAACGGGAACGGGACGGCGTGGCTGCGTCTCGCGCTGCCGGACTTTCAGAAATCCGCGTGGATCAGCCACCGGTTACCTCCAGGATTCGAGACCATACTTCTTCGCCGTCGGGGTCAAGGCCCTCTTCGATGGCGTCGAGACGGGTTTGCAGGACTGCGGCGTAGTCGCGCGGCAGTACTTTGGTGATGCGGGCGGCGGTGTCGTCGAAGTTCTCGAGCAGACGGCCGGCCAGGACGGATTCGGTTTCCTCGGCGTGCTTGGTGAGCAGGCCGTGGACGATGTCGCGGTCCTCGGCGTCCAGCTCAAGGAGCTGAAGTTCACCGGAGTCCAGCGCATCCTTGTTGACCCGCTCATGCTGCAGGTCCAGCACGTACGCAGTACCACCGGACATGCCGGCACCGAAGTTGCGTCCGGTACGGCCAATGATCAGTGTTTGGCCACCGGTCATGTACTCGCAACCGTGATCGCCAATACCTTCGACGACGGCGGTCGCACCCGAGTTACGCACCAGGAAGCGTTCACCAACCTGGCCACGCAGGAACATCTCACCACTCGTTGCGCCGTAACCGATGACGTTGCCGGCAATGACGTTGCGCTCTGCCTGGAACACGTTGGTGCGGTCCGGGCGGACGATGATGCGTCCGCCGGAGAGGCCCTTGCCCACGTAGTCGTTGGAGTCTCCGTACATGCGCAGCGTGATGCCGGCAGGCAGGAAGGCGCCAAGCGACTGGCCAGCGGTGCCGTTGAGCGTGATGTCGATGGTGTCCGTCGCCAGCACATCGGTACCGAACGTCTTGGTCACCACATGGCCGAGCATCGTGCCCACGGACCGGTCCGTGTTGATGACGTCCAGGGTGATCTTGACGGGCATGCGGTCACTGAGCGCTTCGGCGGCCATGGTGATGAGCCGCTGGTCGAAGTGCTTGTCCAGCTCGTGGTTCTGGGTGGTCATGTTGCGCAGCGGCACGTCGTCGTCAAACTCAAGACCGTGCAGGATCGGATCCAGGTCCAGCCCTTCGGCTTTCCAGTGGTCGATCGCTTCGCGGGTGTCCAGTACCTCGGCGTGGCCGATCGCCTCTTCGAGGCTGCGGAAACCGAGCTCTGCCAGGATTTCGCGGACTTCTTCTGCGAGGAACTCGAAGAAATTGACCACGAACTCGGGCTTGCCGTTGAACCGTGAACGCAGTTCCGGGTTCTGGGTAGCAACACCGACGGGGCAAGTGTCCAAGTGGCAGACACGCATCATGATGCAGCCGGAGACAACCAGCGGAGCCGTTGCGAAACCGAACTCTTCGCCACCCAGCAGGGCAGCAATGACCACGTCGCGGCCGGTCTTGAGCTGGCCGTCCACCTGCACCACCACGCGGTCGCGGAGACCGTTGAGCATGAGCGTTTGCTGGGTCTCGGCGAGGCCAAGTTCCCACGGCACGCCTGCATGCTTCAGCGAGTTCAGCGGCGAGGCGCCGGTACCGCCGTCGTGACCTGAAACAAGCACGACGTCGGCCTTCGCCTTGGTCACGCCGGAGGCCACAGTGCCGATCCCGACTTCCGAAACCAACTTCACGTGTACACGGGCCGACGGGTTGGCGCGCTTGGCATCGTAGATGAGCTGCGCGAGGTCTTCGATCGAGTAGATGTCGTGGTGCGGAGGCGGGGAAATGAGTCCGACACCGGGCGTCGAGTGGCGCGTGCGGGCTACCCAGGGGTAGACCTTCTGGGCCATCAACTGGCCACCCTCGCCGGGCTTGGCGCCCTGTGCCATCTTGATTTGGATGTCGTCGGCGTTGGTCAGGTACAGGCTGGTCACACCGAAGCGGCCGGAAGCGATCTGCTTGATGGCAGAGCGGCGCTCCGGATCCAGCAGGCGGTCAACGTCTTCGCCACCTTCACCGGTATTGGACTTGGCGCCCAAACGGTTCATGGCGATAGCGAGTGTCTCGTGGGCTTCCTTGGAGATGGAGCCGTAGCTCATGGCGCCGGTGGAGAAACGCTTGACGATGCTGGAGACGGACTCCACTTCCTCAAGGGGCACGGCCGGACGGACGTCGCTCTTGAACTTGAGCAACCCACGCAGGGTCATCAGGTTCTCCGACTGATCGTCAACGCCCTTGGTGTAGGCCTTGAAGATGTCGTAACGACGCTCGCGGGTGGCGTGCTGCAGGCGGAAGACGGTCTCCGGGTTGAAGAGGTGCGGTTCGCCGTCGCGGCGCCACTGGTATTCGCCGCCGCCGAGCAACGGCTGGTGCGGGTGCTCGATGCCGCCCTCCGGGTACGCCATCTGATGCCGTGCGGAAACTTCGGCGGCAATAACGTCCAGGCCCACGCCACCCAGTTGGGAGTGCGTACCCGAGAAGAATTCGTCCACGAGTTCCTGCGACAGGCCCAGTGCCTCAAAGGTCTGGGCGCCGGTGTAGGAAGCAACTGTGGAGATGCCCATCTTGGACATGATCTTCAGGACACCCTTGCCGAGTCCCTTGATGAGGTTGTAAACGCCGTCTTCCGGAGTCACGCCCTCAACATCGCCGTTGGAGATCAGCTGTTCAACCGATTCCATGGCGAGGTACGGGTTGACGGCCGATGCGCCATAGCCAATGAGCACGGCAACGTGGTGCGTCTCGCGGACATCGCCGGCCTCAACCACGAGTGCCGTCTTGGTGCGATTGGCACTGCGGAGCAGGTGGTGGTGGACAGCGCTGACAAGCAGGAGCGACGGAATGGGTGCCCACTGCGCGTTCGAGTCGCGGTCGGACAGCACAACGTACTGCACGCCACGGTTGATCGCGCCGGAAACCTGCTCGCAGATCTCTGTCAGACGGGCACGCAGTGCCGCTTCACCACCCTCCGGGCGGTAAAGGCCACGTACCTTCATGGCGATGCGCTCGCCGTCGGCGTTTTCGATGTTCGAGATCTTGGCGAGTTGATCGTTGTTGATCACGGGGAACGGCAGGGAGATCTGCGGTTGGCGGACCTGCTTGCCATCCAAAAGGTTGCCGTTGGGTCCGATGGCGCACTTCAGTGACGTCACCAGCTCTTCGCGAATGGCGTCCAGCGGCGGGTTGGTGACCTGGGCGAAGGACTGCACGAAATAGTCGAACAGCAAGCGGGGGCGCTTGGACAATACAGCAACCGGCGTATCGGAACCCATGGCACCCAGGGGCTCAGCACCCGTGCGGGACATGGGGCCGAGCAGGATTTTCAGTTCTTCCGTGGTGTAACCGAAGGTCCGCTGGCGGATGTTCACCGATGCAGCAGTGTGGCGTACGTGCTCGCGCTCGGGGAGCTCATTGATGTCGATCAGGTTGTCCTTGAGCCATTCGGCCCACGGGTTGGCTGCTGCGACCTCGGCCTTGACCTCGGCGTCGTCGATGATGCGGCCCGCTTCGGTGTCCACCAGGAACATCTTGCCCGGGGCGACGCGACCCTTCTTGACCACGTTGGAAGGCTCAACCTCGATAACGCCCACTTCCGAGGCGAAAATGATCAGGCCGTCTTCAGTGATCCAGTAGCGTCCGGGGCGCAGGCCATTACGGTCCAGCGTTGCGCCGACGAGGTTGCCGTCGGTGAAGGACACAGCGGCGGGACCATCCCACGGCTCCATGAGCAGCGAGTGGTATTCGTAGAAGGCGCGGCGTGCCGGATCCATGGTGGCGTGGTTCTCCCACGCTTCCGGGATCATCATCATGATCGAGTGCGTGATCGGCCGGCCGGAGAGCCAAAGGAGCTCGGCTACTTCATCGAAGGAAGCAGAGTCCGAGGCACCCGGGGTGCAGATCGGGTACAGCTCTTCGGGGGTGTCACCCAGCAGAGGGCTGGCCAACTGCGACTGGCGTGCGCGCATCCAGTTGCGGTTGCCCTTGACCGTGTTGATTTCGCCGTTGTGGGCGATGGTACGGAACGGCTGCGCCAGCGGCCACGAAGGGAAAGTGTTCGTGGAAAAGCGTGAGTGGACAATGGCCAGCTTCGTCTTGAAGCGCTTGTCCGAAAGGTCCGGGTAGAACGGCTCCAACTGGGCCGTCGTCAGCATGCCCTTATACACAATGGTGCGCGAGGACAGCGACGGGAAGTACACGCCGTACTTGTTCTGGGCGCGCTTGCGGATTCGCCACGCACGGGAGTCAAGTTCGTTGCGCTCAAGCTGCTCGCCGGTAGCGGATGCAAAGAAGGGCTGCGAGAAGTAGGGCATACATGCCCGTGCCATGGCGCCCACGAGGTCTGCGACCACGGGCACTTCACGCCAGCCAAGGACCGTGAGGCCCTCATCCGCTGCAAGAGCTTCGATGCCGGCCTTGGCGGTAGCTGCTTCGCGCGATTCAGCAGGAAGGAAGGCGGTACCCACCACGTACTGGCCTGGAGCGGGCAGTTCGAATTCGGTGACGGCCCTGAAGAACTCGTCCGGAACCTGCATCAGCAGGCCCGCACCGTCGCCAGTACCTTCATCGGCGCCCACGGCGCCGCGGTGTTCGAGATTGCGGAGGGCAGTCAGAGCCGCTTCCACGATGTCGTATCCCGGTTCCCCGCGGAGCGTGGCAATAATTGCCAGGCCGCAGGCGTCCTTCTCCTTGTCCGGGTTGTAAAGACCCCGGGCCTCCGGAAGCGCGGCAAAGCGCTTGAATGGAGACATGGCACCCTGCGGTTCGATATTTTCGGACCAACCGGGGTTATGAAGATGGGTCATGGGAGACGTCCTTCCTCGTGATCGTGCGTATGGAAGGGACAACGTTGGCCCCACCTTGCATGCCCTTGTGATGGGCACAACAAAGCGCTAGTTATTGGAATTGTAGGCCAGTCGATCAAGCGCAACTAACAGTTACGCAGACCACTGGCCCCGGCTTGACCAGTGAACATCGGTATGCTGCGATCCGGTTTCCGGGGTGCCACGACGCTGTGGACTGGGCCCTACGAGCGGTGACTCTGTTGCCCCTTTGCCGAAAGTGACTACTTGGTGTCGTCAGCTTCCAGCGAGGATCCGGGGGCCTTCCTTGCGGCAGTCGCAGCAGATTCCGATTCGGCCTTGGACTTGGTGTCCTTAGGCGAATCTCCTGCTGCATCCTGCGGCTCGTCAACGTGGTCCGGATCGCTTTGGTTATCTGGGAGATTACCACGGGAACCACTATCCGAGACAGATGGGTCCACATCATGACTGGTGACGCTCGTCACGGATGCCTCATCCTTGGMTGGCGTGGATTCAGGTTCCCGGCCCGGTAGATAAGGGGTATCTGGCTGCGGCCGCCCTCCCCTGCCCAGAACAAGGAAGATAACCAGCGCCGCAATGAAGACGAAGATGCTCGTCCACACGTTCAGTCGGGTGGTGATCCCGAAGAGGCTGATCTGCTCGGCGTCGTCAATCCTGAGCGCTTCGATCCACACGCGGCCAAGCGTGTAATACATCGCGTAGAACCAGAACAGGCGTCCGCGGCGGAAGTTGAACTTCCGGTCCAGCAGAAGAAGTATGGCTACGCCCAGGACGTTCCACAGGAATTCATAGAGGAACGTCGGGTGGAAGAGCGTGTCTGCGGGCATACCCGCAGGGAAGTTGGCATTGGCAGGGTCAATCTGGAGTCCCCACGGCAACGTGGTGGGTGCGCCGAAGAGTTCCTGGTTGAACCAGTTGCCCCAACGTCCGATCGCTTGGGCAAGCAGCAATCCGGGTGCCGCGGCATCCAGGAACGCAGTGAGCTTGACGCCTGCCCGGCGACAACCGATCCAGGCACCCACGGCGCCGAGCAGCACGGCACCCCAAATACCGAGGCCGCCCCGCTGTATCTGCGGAATCAGAGAGAGGTCACCCGTGCCATCGAAGCCAGGGCCAAAGTACGCGTCCGGGGACGAAAACACGTGGTAGAGCCGGCCACCGATGATGCCGAACGGAATCGCCCAAATGGCGATATCCCACAGGCTCCCGTCGGGGGCTCCACGGCGCTTCCATCGGGCTGACGTCAACCATAGGCCGATGATGATGCCCGCCAGGATGCAGAGGGCGTATGCGTGGATACGCAGCGTCCCCCACGGCAGCGGAATGTCGAAACCGGACCACGATGGGCTCGGGATGCTCAGTGGAACCATTGCCGCTGCGTGGAGGACGGTCTGCATTGGGCTTCGCTGTTTCCTTTTTCCTAGGCGTCTGCAGCTGCGCGGCCCAAGCCGGCGCTGAGGTTCTTGGTGAGTTGGCCGACGGCGTCAACGCCGCCGTCGCGGAGGGCCGCCACGAGCGCGGTGCCGACAATCACGCCGTCCGCGTAGGCAGCTATCTCGCGGACGTGATCCGGGTTGGAAACACCGAGGCCGACGCAAACCCGTTCAGCGCCTGCAGCGTGGGCACGTGCAACCACATCTTCGGCCGTGCTGCTGACGGACTGGCGTGTACCGGTCACGCCCATAATGGAGACGGCGTAAACAAAGCCTCGGCTGGCCTTGACGGTCATGTCCAAGCGCTCGGGCGTGGATGACGGAGCCACCAGGAAGACCCTGTCCAGTCCGTACTTGTCCGAAGCCTCGAACCACTCACTGGCCTCATCCGGAATAAGGTCCGGAGTAATGAGGCCCGCTCCCCCGGATTCAGCCAGGCGGCGGGAGAACTCATCCACGCCCATGCGCATGACGGGGTTCCAGTAGGTCATGACCAACACGGCGGCGTCAGTAGCAGCAGTGATCCCTGCAACGACGTCGAAGACATTGGCGACCCGGAAACCGTTGTTGATCGCTTCCGTGGTAGCAGCCTGAATTACGGGTCCGTCCATCACGGGATCGGAGTAGGGAATACCGATCTCGATGAGGTCGGCACCGTTCTGTGCCAGGGCAATGCCTGCATCGATGCTGTCCTGGACAGTGGGGTAGCCCGCCGGAAGATATCCGACAAGGGCTGCCCGCCCCTCGGCCTTGGCGCGGTCGATGGCGGCAGCAGATTTGCTGGCGAATTGTTCAGTCATCAGTTCTGGTCCTCGTTTACGTCCACGGCTGCTTCGGAGGTGCGCTCTGCAGGACCTTTGGGCTTGCGGGTAGACAGGGTGGTGCCCTTGACGTGACCTTCTTCGTCCAACATGTTGAACCACGCGGCTGCGGTTTCCACGTCCTTGTCCCCGCGACCGGACAGGTTCACGATCACGGAGATCTCGGACGGGTCCTCTTTACCCTCGGTGAGGCGCTTGCCCACCTTGATGGCACCGGCAAGCGCGTGCGCAGACTCGATAGCGGGGATGATCCCCTCAGTCCGGCACAGGAGGCTGAAGGCGTCCATGGCTTCGGTGTCCGTGATGGGCTCGTAGGTAACGCGTCCAATGTCCGCGAGGTACGAGTGCTCGGGTCCCACGCTGGGGTAGTCCAGTCCGGCAGAGATCGAGTGGGATTCGATGGTCTGGCCGTCTTCGTCCTGCATCAGGTAGGAACGGGCACCGTGCAGCACACCGGGACGTCCCAGGGAGATTGCTGCAGCGTGACGCCCGGTCTCTACGCCGTCGCCACCTGCCTCAAAGCCGTAGATCTTCACGGATGCGTCGTCCAGGAAGCTGTGGAACAGGCCGATGGCATTGGAGCCACCACCGATGCAGGCACAGATGGCATCAGGCAGCTTGCCAGTCTGGTCCAGGATCTGGGCGCGGGCTTCCTCGCCGATAACTTCGTGGAAGAAACGAACCATGGCGGGGAACGGGTGAGCTCCGGCCGCGGTACCCAGCAGGTAGTGGGTGTTCTCCACGTTCGAAACCCAATCCCGCAGGGCGTCGTTGATGGCGTCCTTGAGGGTCTGCGAACCATTGGTTACGGGAACCACAGTGGCGCCGAGCAGTTGCATGCGTGCCACGTTTAGGGCCTGACGGCGGCAGTCCTCGGCACCCATGTAGACAACACACTCAAGGCCTAGGAGGGCGGCTGCCGTCGCGCTGGCAACGCCGTGCTGGCCTGCGCCGGTTTCGGCAATGACCCGGGTCTTGCCCATGCGCTTGGCCAGGAGGGCTTGCCCCAGGACGTTGTTGATCTTGTGCGAACCGGTGTGGTTGAGGTCTTCACGCTTGAGGAAAATCCTCGCGCCACCAGCGTGCTTGGAGAAGCGCTTGGCCTCTGTCAGCAGCGACGGACGCCCGGAGTAGTTTTTGTTGAGGTCCTTCAACTCCGCGAGGAACTCGGGATCGGCCTTGGCTTTTTCGAACGTGTCCTGGACTTCGTCGAGTGCGGCGATAAGTGACTCGGGCATCCAACGGCCACCGTAGTTACCGAAGTAGGGCCCGGCCGCGTTGCGCAGCGAAGTGCCACCTTGCAGGAATGCGTCGGCCGCATTCTCTTCCGAGCTGGCTGTTGGCGCGTCCACCATCAGTCTCACCGTCCTGTTCGAAGTTAGTTCATCGGGTAGTTCCACGTGCCACAAGGCAGCCGCAGGCTCATGCCCGGGCTGCCTCATGGCTGTCGCCTTGTTTCAGGTACCGCCTCAGTTCCTGACGGCGATGGCGGCAGCTCCAGCTGCCTTGAATTCTGTGATGCGTTCGCGCGGGGTTGAGTCGCTGACCAGCGCCTCCCCTACCAAGATGGCATTGGCACCGCTCGCAGCATAGTGTGTGACGTCCTCGGCCGTCCGCACGCCGGACTCGGCCACAATCACTGCCTCAGCCGGAATCAAACCGGCCAGTGAACCGAAAACTGAACGGTCGACGTCGAGCGTCTTCAGGTTGCGGACGTTGATGCCGATGATCTTGGCCTGCGCAGCGACGGCGCGCTCAATTTCCTCTTCGGTATGCGTTTCCACGAGCACGTTCATGCCAAGCTCATGGCTGAGGGCGCTGAAGTCGGCCAGCTCAGAGTCGGACAAGGCCGCAACAATCAGCAGAATGAGGTCCGCGCCATGGGCACGGGCTTCCCAGATTTGGTACTCGTCCACCGTGAAGTCCTTGCGCAGCAAGGGAATATCGACGGCGGCGCGTACGGCATCGAGATCTGCCAGCGATCCGCCGAAACGTCGCTTTTCGGTAAGGACGCTGATGACCGAAGCTCCGCCATGTTCATACTGCACTGCGAGCGAGGCAGGATCATCGATGGGTGCGAGATCGCCCTTGGAGGGGCTCCGACGCTTGATCTCAGCGATGACCTTGAGATCCTCGCGGCTCAAGGAGGGACCACCCAGGGCAGCCCAAGCGTCACGCGCGGGAGCTGCACCTGCAACGCGGTCCTTCAGCTCAACGAGGGACACAAGCCGCCGGCGGGCTTCCATGTCCTCCTTGACGCCGACGATGATGTCGTCAAGAACGGTCACGATTAGTGGCCGTTGTTCTGCAGCTTGCTGCCACCCACTCCGTAGCCGGCCTTGCGCATGGCCCAGCCAACGATGAGGCCGGCCACCATGACCACGACACCACCGATGAAGATGGGGGTGCTGGCAATGACGAAAGCAATGGAGGAAATCAGGGCGCCGACCAGCATCACAATCACGCAGGTCCAGGCAGCCGGGCTGTTACCGTGGCCGATGGCATCAGCGTGGCTGGCCATGGTGGAGGTAGCTTGGTTTGCGGACACTGTGGTTTTGCTCATGTGGAATCTCCTCAGGATGAATACTGCTTACATTCTGCCATTTATTGACGGCGGCCGGGACATCGTCCGACGTCAGGACCGGCCCCGGCGCTTATGTTGCGCCATACCGGCCCGAAAGCTTGCTGGACGGCCTAGGTTGGGTCTTCGCCGCGGGAAAGACTGTCCCAGCTGTCGATCTCGTCCACTGGTCCGTTACCGCGTTCCCTAACAGCAGCGGCATCGTACTTGGTCCGGGACTTCCAATACCGTCCCGCCAGCGGCAAGACCACAGCACAGACGGCAAGCAGGGCACCGGCCACGATTGCCAGCACGGGGAAGACCGTTGTGGCCACGCTCGCCTGACCTCCCGAGATGCCGGTTGCCGCAGCGATGGAACCCTGGGCTGCCCCAAGAGGATCGGACAGGACCGTGGCCGCTGCGAGGATAATCCCAGCAGCAGACAGGGCAAGGAGGGCCGCGATGATCCAGCGGGCGATCCGCCCCGCAATGGAAGCGGCCAACCCACCGGCGAGGGCTACGAGTGCCAGTGCGGTAACGGCTGTGGCTGCCTTACTGCCTTGAACGTGGAGGTCGCTGTTGGAGGCAGCTGTCGGATCAAGACGGACCTCGATCCAGGTCTGCGTGGTGGTTCCAAACACAGCGAGTGCCAGGAGAGCCGTCGCAAGAACAAGAGTTGACTTCCGCGCCCAACGCGGCGATGTGGTCGCCGTCGGTCCCGGTGCTTCAGCGGTCATGAGCCGGGCGTCCCGCCGTCGACGATTCCTGCTTCGGGAACGGTCTCCGCAGAAATATTTTGCAACGAACCCGCCGTGTGCACGGCCCGAAGCGGCGCAGCAGCCTTGTTCACGGTTTCAAGTGCTTCCGACGGCTTATGTGAGTCAGCAACGATCCCGCCTCCAGCCTGCACGTACGCACGGCCTTCCCGCAGCAACGCAGAACGGATGGCAATCGCCATGTCCATGTCACCGGCAAAGTCCAGGTAACCCACCACGCCACCATAGATACCGCGGCGGTGCGGTTCGAGTTCGTCCAGTAGGCGCAGGGCCCGTGGTTTCGGGGCACCGGAAAGGGTACCTGCGGGGAACGTTGCCTTGAGGACGTCGTAGGCCTTGGCATGCGGAGCCAGCTCCCCCACCACAGTGGACACCAAGTGCATGATGTGGCTGAAACGCTCCACCTCCATGAACTGGGTGACGTCAACCGTGCCGGCAACGCAGACCTTGGAGAGGTCGTTACGGGAAAGGTCCACCAGCATGAGGTGCTCGGCACGCTCCTTCTGGTCGGCCAGCAGTTCCGTGGCCAGGGCTTTGTCAGCTTCAACAGTCTTGCCACGGGGACGCGAGCCGGCGATGGGGTGCGTAATGACTTCGCCACCGGTTACCGTCACCAACGCCTCCGGCGAGGAACCCACGATCGAGTACTCGCGGCCGTCCGCATCTTCGAGGCTGAAGATGTACATGTACGGGCTCGGGTTCGTGTTGCGCAGGACACGGTAAACGTCCAGGGGGTCGGCCTTGCACTCCATTTCGAAGCGGCGCGAAATGACCACCTGGAAGACCTCGCCATCGACGATCGCTTCCTTGCCGCGATCGATGGCTTCCAAGTACTTGGCCTCGTCCCAGCGTTCTTGCACGCTCGATGCGAAATCCAGTGCGGCCGGCTCCAGCACCGAGACGGGTTGGGCAACAGGGGTACTGACTTGGTCCAGCAGCGCTTTAACCCGCGCCACGGCGTCGTGCCAGGCGTCATCCACACGCTCGGAACTGTTGTCGAAGTTGATCGCGTTGGCGATCAGGAGGACTGTGCCGTCCACGTTGTCGTGCACTGCCATGTCGGTGACCAGGTTCAGGGCCATCTCGGGCAGCTGGAGGTCGTCTTCCGGCGGTGCCGTCAGCTTCTCCCAATGGCGCACGGCTTCCCAGCCCAGGAAACCGACGAGGCCGGAAGTAAAGGGCGGCAGCCCTTCAAAACGGTCCGTCTGCAGGGCGGCGATGGTGTCACGGACTGCTTCCACCGGGTTGCCAGTCACGGGAACGCCGACGGGCGGCTCGCCAATCCAGTGTGCCTGGCCGTCCTTCGTGGTCAGCGTGGCCCGGGACTTGGCACCAATAAAGGAATAGCGCGACCAAGCACCGCCAACGGCAGCCGACTCAAGGAGGAACGTTCCGGGCTGGCCCTTGGCGAGCTTACGGTACAGGCCGATGGGCGTCTCGGCATCGGCCAGGACTTTGAGTCGGACAGGGATGACACGGCTGTGGACGGCGAGTTCGCGGAACTCTTCCAGGCCCGGGCTGATGATTCCAAGGTCCTGCATGGTTATTGTTCTCCGCCTTTGGTCTTAGGTGGTGCGTCAGGGAAACTAGGGGATGCCTTAATCGCGGTGGCCCGTTACGACCGAAAGGTCGCGCCCGTCGAAGCAGGTGCGGGTACCGGTATGGCAGGCTGCGCCGATCTGGTCCACGCGGACCAGGAGGGCATCGCCGTCGCAGTCAAGGGCGACTGACTTCACGAACTGAACGTGTCCGGAAGTGTCGCCCTTGCGCCAGTATTCCTGGCGGGAGCGCGAGTAGAAGGTCACGCGTCCGGTGGTCATGGTGCGGCGGAGTGCCTCGTCATCCATCCAGCCCAGCATGAGGACCTCATGCGTATCGTGCTGCTGGATGATGGCGGCTACTAGGCCTGCGGAGTCGCGCTTAAGGGCGCTGGCGATCTCCTGCGGCAGGGTGTCCGCGGGGTCGCTGGAGAGCTCCACGGCAGGAGTTGGACTGGGGGCGGACTGCTCTGACATCAGATCAAGTCTAGTGCCTTTGATGGGAGCCGGATTCTGCGGCGGTTCCACTGCGCAACCTTGCCCTGATCGTGCTAGTTTCACAAGTGATGCATTTCGTCGATCCTTCCCGAGAAGTACTGGCCGAAACCCTGTTGGCGGCCGGACCTGACTCCCCCACGCTCTGCCAAGGGTGGCTCACCCGGGACCTTGCGGCGCACCTCTACCTGCGCGAGCGTAAAGCTGCCGTGGGCATTGGCCTCTTGATTCCCAGCCTCGGTAAGGCTTCGGACAAAGCAACGGCCAAACTTGCTGCCAAGCTGAAGACCACTGATGACTACGCGGAGCTCGTCAAGACGTTCCGCGCAGGCCCGCCAGCCCTTTCCCCTTTGAAGATCAAGGCACTGGACGAGACGTCGAATCTCATCGAATATTTCGTCCACACCGAGGACATCCGCCGGGCGGGCGACCGCTGGGCGCCCCGGGCCTTGGACGAAGCGTACTCGGACGCCCTGTGGGATGAACTCATCAAGCGGGCCGCTTTCCTTTACCGCGGCGTGGACCTCGGCATCGTTCTGGTGCGGCCCTCCGGCCCCCGCCATGTGGCCAAGCGCGCTCCGGTGTCGGTAGCGATTGTTGGCGAACCCGGCGAATTGCTGATGCATGCCCACGGGCGCACCAGCCAGGCCCTGGTCACCTTCGAAGGCCAGCCGGACGCCGTCGCGCTTCTGCAAACCGCCGACATTGGCCTTTAAGACAAACAACGCGGGGTCACTTTTGGCCCATCATCCTTCCGGAGATGGGCCAAAAGTGACCCCGCGTTGCTTACGTTTTAGCGAACTTCGAAGCCGGCTTCACGAATAGACGCTTTGACTTGGGCGATCATGTCATCCGGACCGAAGTGGAACACCGAAGCTGCCAGCACTGCGTCGGCTCCGGCCTCGACGGCTGGAGGGAAGTGCGCCGGCTTCCCCGCACCACCGGAGGCGATGATCGGAATGTTGACCGCCCCACGGACAAGGCGGATCAGTTCAAGGTCGAATCCGTCCTTGGTGCCGTCGGCGTCGATCGAGTTCAAAAGGATTTCTCCCACACCCCGGTCCGCGGCTTCCTTGGCCCAGGCGATGGCGTCGATTCCTGTCCCGGTCCGGCCGCCGTGTGTGGTGACTTCAAAACCGGACGACGTCGGGGCGTCACCTTCGCGGGTTCGGCGCGCATCCACGGAGAGCACCAGGACCTGCGAGCCGAAGTGGCGGGTGATTTCATCGATGACCTCAGGCCGGGCCACAGCGGCGGTGTTGATCGATGCCTTGTCAGCACCGAAGCGCAGGAGTTTATCCACCTCCGCCACGCCACGGACGCCGCCGCCCACAGTCAGCGGGATGAAGACTTCCTCGGCGGTGCGGCGAACGACGTCGAACGTGGTTTCGCGGTTGCCCGATGATGCCGTGACGTCGAGGAACGTGAGTTCATCGGCGCCGCCATTGTCGTAGCGATGCGCCAGTTCCACAGGGTCTCCGGCGTCCCTCAGGCCTTCGAAGTTGACGCCTTTGACCACTCGGCCGGCATCGACGTCCAGGCAGGGAATGACGCGTACGGCTACAGCCATATGCTGCTCCTTAATTCTGCTGTGCGCTGCTGAGGAATTCTGCTGTGCGCTGCTGAGGCGGTCCGGTCAGATACGGCAGGCGTGGATGCTGCTGACCAGGATGGCGCGGGCGCCAAGATCGTACAGCTCGTCCATGATGCGGTTGGTTTCCTTCTTTGGAACCATGGAACGCACGGCCACCCAATCCGAGTCCCGCAGCGGGGAAACGGTGGGTGATTCAAGGCCGGGCGTGAGCGCAGCAGCATCCTCCACCAGGTCCTTGCGGATGTCGTAGTCCATCAGGACGTACTGCCGCGCCACGAGGACGCCCTGCAGGCGACGGATGAGAACGTCGATTTCCTTGGCAGTGCCGTTCGCGGCACCACCTGGGCCTGTGCGCCTGATCAGCACGGCCTCGGATTTAAGAATGGGATCGCCGAAGATTTCCATCCCGGCTGCCTTGAGGGTGTTGCCCGTCTCGACGACGTCGGCAATGGCGTCGGCGACGCCGAGCCGCACCGATGACTCGACGGCACCGTCCAGTCGGACCACCTTGGCGTTCACGCCACGATCCGCCAGATAGTCGCGCAGGAGCCCGTCGTAACTGGTGGCGAGGCGCTTGCCTTCGAGCTGTTCGACGCCGGTGAAGTCACCTACCGGGCCGGCGAAACGGAAGGTGGAAGGGGCAAAGCCCAAGGGAAGGAGTTCTTCGGCTTCCACCTTTGCGTCCAGCAGGAGGTCGCGTCCGGTGATTCCGACGTCCAAGGTTCCTTGGCCCACATACACGGCGATGTCGCGAGGGCGCAGGAAGAAGAACTCAATGTCATTGTCGGGATCAACCATGACCAGTTCGCGGGTGTCGCGGCGCTGGCGGTAACCGGCCTCGGACAACATCGCAGAGGCGGCTTCTGACAGGGATCCCTTGTTGGGGACTGCTACACGGAGCATGGGGAGACTTTCTGTTTGGAATGGAGGTTTTCAGGCACTTCGGCCACGCAGCTGGCTTCGCTTGAGGAATGCGAAGTGGCGTGGCTAGAGATGCTTGTAAACGTCTTCCAGGCTGAGGCCCTTGGCGAGCATGAGGACCTGCAGGTGGTACAGCAACTGGGAGATTTCCTCGGCAGCGGCTTCGTCGGATTCGTACTCGGCGGCCATCCAGACTTCGGCGGCCTCTTCGACCACTTTCTTACCGATGCCGTGGATTCCGGAGTCCAGTTCGGCAACCGTACGCGAGCCTGCCGGGCGGGTCGCTGCTTTCTCACTCAGTTCTGCGAACAGCGTCTCGAAATTCTTCACGCCCTACAGACTACTTGCTTAGGGGCTGGCACCGCTCGTTGGGGCGTTGCATGACGAAGGGGATGTGAGTGAAGACACACCCACATCCCCTTCGACGCTTGCTGTCCCAGCGCCGGCTGTACTGCTTCAGTGTCAGCTGTACTGCTTCAGCGTCACTGCTGTAGCAAGGGCCGCGGTGACTGCCTCGTGTCCCTTGTCTTCGTTGGAGCCCGGGAGGCCAGCACGGTCCAAGCCCTGCTGCTCCGTATCGCAGGTCAGGACGCCGAACCCGACCGGAACGCCGGTGCGGACGCTGACATCGGTGAGTCCCGACGTCGCGGCCTGGCATACGTACTCGAAGTGCGGCGTCCCGCCGCGGATAACAACACCAAGGGCCACGACGGCGTCGAAGTGCGGTGCGAGCCGGGCCGCGGCAACCGGGAGTTCGAAGCTGCCGGGGACGCGCAGAAGGGTGGGCTCGGCGATGCCGGCTTCCTTGGCTGCGCGGAGTGCGCCATCAACCAGTCCATCCATGATCTGGGTGTGCCAGCTGGCTGCCACAATGGCGAGCTTGAGCTGCGAGGTTTCCTCGGGCCTGAGGGTGGTGAGGTCGATGGTGGGTGCGCCGTGTCCGCTCATTGTTTGCTGGAATTCCGTTCAGTCTTGTTCGTGGTCAAAGGGGCTTCGGGACGGTGTCTTTCCGTTGCCGACGGTCTCGGTTTCGAGCGTCAGACGGTGATCCATCCGGTCTTTCTTGGTCTGCAAATAGCGAAGGTTCTGTTCGCGCGAAGGAACTTCCGTGGGAACCATTTCCACCACCGAGACGCCAGCCTCGGCCAGCCGGTTCTGCTTGTCCGGATTGTTGCTGAGCAACCGGACCTCATGCAGGCCCATCTCGGCCAGGATCTGACCCGCGGCACCATAGGAGCGTGCGTCTACCGGCAGGCCCAGCTGTTCGTTGGCCTCGACGGTATCGAAACCGGCTTCCTGCAGCGCGTAGGCCTTGATCTTGTTGGCGAGGCCAATGCCGCGCCCTTCCTGGCCGCGCAAGTACAACAGCGTTCCACCCTCAGCGTGGATGAGTTCCAGGGCAAAGGCCAATTGCTCGCCGCAATCGCAACGATAAGATCCGAAGACGTCGCCAGTGAGGCATTCGGAGTGCAGGCGCACCAGTGGTGCCTGGCTATCCTTAGGCGGGTTGGGGGAACTCACGGCAAGGTGTTCCACGCCCGTAACGTGGTCCGTCCAGGCCTGGGCTACAAAGTCCCCAAAGGCTGTGGGCAGCTGGACAATCGGGCCGCCGCTCACCGGGTGGGGTGTGGGCTCGGTGTCGCCGCTGCTGCGCGTTGTCGGTGCGGTCATCGCTTCTCCTCGTCTGCCACTGAAACGTGTGCCGTCTGGGACTCTACCGCGTCGACGTATGCCACCAGATCCTCAATGGAGATGAGGGGGCATCCGTGTTCGGCGGCGAAATCACGCAGACTGTCCAGGCGCATCATTTCACCATCGTCATGTACCAACTCAGCGATCACGCCCACCGGAGCAAGCCCGGCAAGCCGACACAGGTCCACGGCTGCTTCCGTGTGTCCCGGACGTTCACGCACTCCCCCCTTAACCGCCCGAAGCGGGAAAATATGCCCGGGGCGCGTGATCGCCGCTGGAGTGCTCTGCGGATCGGCGAGGATCCTGGCCGTCAATGCGCGGTCCGTAGCCGAGATACCAGTGCTCACTCCGATGGCCGCATCGCAGGAAACAGTGTAGGCAGTACCTTTGGCGTCCTCATTGACTGCCACCATGGGCGGAAGCGCAAGGGCATCCGCACGTTCCGCTTCAAGCGGAACGCAAATGACGCCCGATGAATACCGGATGGTCCACCCCATGAGGGCGGGCGTGGCGTGTTCGGCAGCGAAAATGATGTCGCCTTCATTCTCGCGGTCTTCGTTGTCCACCACGATGACTGCCTGGCCGGCAGCCATCGCCGCGATCGCAGCTTCCACAGGATCCAGACCTGTACGATCCGTCGCCGTCGAGACCGTCTTGGTCGGCGTGCTCATCGCGCAGCCTCCTTGTTTCCAGCTGACTCGCCCGCGCGGTGCGCCGGGGAGCCCTGCGGAGCGAAGGACAGGAGCCTTTCGGTGTACTTCGCAAGCACGTCCACTTCCAGGTTCACCCGGGCACCAACCGGCTTAGCCCCCAGGCCTGTCTCCTCCAGAGTCGTAGGGATAAGCCCTACTTCGAACCAGGGAGCCGCTTCAGCGGCTGGGCTCACGGCCGTCACGGTCAGCGAAACACCGTCGACGGCGATCGACCCCTTCTCGGCAATGTACCGTGCCAGCGGACCAGGGACGCCAAACCGCAAACGGTCCCAGTTGCCCAGCGGCTCACGTTCCAGCAGCTCACCCACGCCGTCAACATGTCCTTGGACCACATGGCCGTCGAGGCGCCCACCCGCAGGGACGCAGCGTTCAAGGTTCACCGTATCGCCCGCGGCCAACTCGCCGATGGTGGTGCGGACCAGGGTCTCCCCCATGACGTCGACGCTGAAATCCTGCCCGTCAATCTGAGTGGCGGTGAGGCAGACTCCATTGACTGCGATGGATCCTCCCAACGGGAGACCTTCTGTGGTGGTCGGGGCTTTCAGCCGCAGCGTCGCGCTATCATCGCCGTCGCGGTCAATACCCAGGACGGTGCCCTGTTCGGCAACGATTCCGGTAAACATTTAGTGTCCTCCTGTGACGTATTCCGCAGCTTCACTGCGCGGAATGGAATTCGTGGTGGTGCTGCCTGGTGCTGTATTGGTTGCCGATCTCATTGACCGCAAATGCAGCCGAAGGTCGTTGCCCAGGGTCTGTACAGCCCCGCCACCGGCATCGTCCCAGGCCCATTGCTGGGCATCGGCCAAGGTGGTAATGCCGAGGTCGTTCAGAGCGGGCGTTCCGGACCCCAAAAGGGTTGGAGCAAGATAGACGATCAGTTCGTCCACCAAGCCAGCAGCAAGGAACGTACTGAGGATGCTTGAGCCGCCCTCCACCATGACGTGCCTGACGCCTTGGTGGAACAGATGGCTGAGCGCTTCCGCCGGGTCCCGGGTTTGCAGGTGCACAAAAAGGCCATCGGTTCCGCGTACCGCCGCGTCTTGGGGAACGTCCCTCAAACCCATGACGGCGCGGAGCGGCTGGCGCTGAGCCAGGCTACCGTCGGATGCCCGGGCCGTAAGGCGGGGGTTGTCGATAAGTACCGTGCCTGTGCCCACCAGGATCGCGTCGATGAGTCCCCGCAACGCATGGTTGTCCGCGAGGGACTCAGGACTGGAGATCCATTGGCTGGTACCGTCCACTGCGGCGATGCGGCTGTCCAGCGTCTGGGCAATGTGCAACGTGACGAAGGGACGTTTGGTTGCGACGGCGTCGAACCATTCGCGATTGAGGTCAAACGCCTTGTCGGCGTCGAGCCCGGATTCGACGTCGACTCCCGCTGCTTTCAACGTGCGGGCGCCGCCCGCGGCGGGATCGTGGGGATCATCGACGGCGTAAATCACCCTGGAGATTCCGGCCTCAATGATGGCCTGTGCGCAGGGACCGGTACGGCCCACGTGGTTGCAGGGCTCCAGGGTGACCACCATGGTGGTTCCTGCAAGGTCCACTCCCTGACGGCGTGCCTCAAGAATGGCATCTGCCTCGGCGTGGGCTGTGCCGGCTCCCCGATGGTAGCCGACGGCGAGTTGTTCGCCCCCGGGGCTGAGCACAACGGCGCCCACCAAGGGGTTGGCTCCACGCGGCCCGCTCAAGGCGGCTGCAAGTGCCACGTCCATGGCCGCTGTCTCGGCGGTACTGAAGAATTTGGGGTTCAGAGTCACGGAGCGACCCCCGCAACAGCAGGAGCGGGGCCGGTCGAGGCACGTTCGCGCTTCTCTGCCCGCCACCACACGAAGAAACCGGTCAACGTAAAGAAGCCGTAGAAGAGGTACATGACGGCGCTGGCGTAGTATCCGGCGCTGAAGAGGAGCGGGACGCCAACGATGTCCACGGCTACCCAGATGAGCCAGAACTCCGTCCATCCCCGGGCCATACCGTAGGTGGCCAGCAGGGAACCTGTGAATGTCCAGGCATCGGCCCACACGGGCGGGTAGGAGCCCAGCGCGTCGAAGAGAGGAGTCAAGGCGGCCGTTCCTGCCACCATTGCCCCGATGAGGGCTATGCGGACCTTGTTGCTGGCCCAGCCCGGAAGGATTGCGCGTCCCTGGGTGCTGGCCTGCCGCCCTTGTTGCCAGCGGTACCAACCGTAGACGGCGACGGCTATGAACATGATCTGCCGTGCAGCCTGTCCCCATAGGGTTGCGGGGGCGGCTGCGCCGAAAACGTTGCCGAGGAAGACCGTCAGCAGGAGGATATTCCCCACGATGCCTACAGGCCACGCCCAGACTTTGCGGCGCATTCCGCCGAGGGCGCTGGCGAGCCCAAAGATGTTGCCAAGCACTTCGCGTAAAACAAGCGCAGATCCTCCAACGGGAATCTGTGCTTCGAAGAGCCATCGCAGAAAGTCCATGCCGTTCCTTCCCAGTAAGCCGCGATGGCTCCGGGGGTGTACGACAGCACACTGCGCGGCGTCCCTAAGGACGCACACAGCATGACTGTACGTGCTTCTCCCATCCAGACTTTAACTGTCGGTACCGGAATTCCACCGGTTCAACCGTTTGCCAGCAGCTTCCAATTACTTGGATTCCAAGGCGCGCGGGTCGCGGACTATAACCGCCGGTTCGGACTTACACCGACCCCGGAGCACGTATGTGTGTTGCTATTCTGCCACAACTGCGAAGATGGCTGAGCTATTCCCCGCAATCTTCGTAACATCTGATGACGGTCGTCACGGTTTCGCCGAGCCACCCGCCATTGCGGCCTTAGATCCGGCGGCGCGGAGCCGATCAATTGCCGCCGCGGGGTCTTCATCCCCGTACACGGCTGAGCCTGCCACGAACACATTCGCGCCTGCCTCAGCGGCGCGGAGGATAGTTTCCTCAGTGATCCCGCCATCCACCTGAATAGCCACGCCGATTCCGGATCCGTCAATGGCTGCCCGGGCCCGGCGGATCTTGGGCAAGGTGATATCCAGGAACGACTGGCCACCAAAACCCGGCTCAACAGTCATGATCAGGAGCATGTCCAGTTCACTGAGCATGTCAAGATACGGCTCAACCGGAGTGGCAGGCCGCAATGCCATACCCGCTTTTGAACCTCGGGCCCGGAGCTCACGGGCAAGCTTGACAGGCGCCATGGCAGCCTCGGCGTGAAACGTCACTGATGCGACACCGGCGTCCGCGTAGGCAGGTGCCCAGCGATCGGCATCCGAAATCATCAGATGCGCATCCAGGGGAACCGGGCTGACGGCCTGGATCCGCTGTACCACCGGCAACCCAAGCGTCAGGTTGGGAACGAAGTGGTTGTCCATGACATCCACGTGCACGGCATCGGCATTGGCGATCCGCTGCAGCTCCGCCTCAAGGTTGACGAAGTCTGCGGACAGGATGCTCGGGTTGATACAGCACTGAAACAAGGCAGCCCCTTTGGGTCAGTTGTTTTATCGATTGAGTTCAAGCGAGGGTGGCGGCCTAGGACTTTTTACGGAGCCAGGACTTTTTTTGCGGAGCTAGGACTTTTTGCGGATGAGGGCCATGAACATGGCATCCGTGTGGTGAACGTGCGGCCAAAGCTGCGCCGTAAGCTCGTGCCCGGCCCCGAGGCCTCCGGTGAGGCTGACAGCGTCCAGCGCCTGACCGGCGTCGAGCATCTCAAGGTCATCACGCTTTCCCATGACGTCACCCACAACGGCTGTTGTTTCCGCCGGGTGGGGTGAACACGTCACGTACGCCACCACGCCACCGGGCTTGACGGCGTCGATGGCCGACGTCAGCAGTTCACGCTGCAGGGGGCCGAGGTCCGCGATGTCCTTGGGTGCACGGCGCCAGCGCGATTCGGGACGCCTGCGCAAGGCACCGAGACCACTGCAGGGAACGTCCACCAACACCCGGTCAAAGGAGTCGGGCTGTTCGCCGCCAACCTCCCGTCCGTCACCGGTCCGCACCGTCCAGGATTCCGCAGGCACCGCAGACAGCGCCTGCTGGACCAGCTTGGCGCGGTGCGGGGCGGGCTCGTTGGCCAGCAAGGTGGCCCCATCGCGGTGAGCCAAAGCGGCAAGCAAGGCAGCTTTGCCTCCCGGACCTGCGCACAAGTCCAGCCAGCGCTCTCCTTCCCGGGCAGGGGCGCCGAGATCGACGCTTGCAACGGCGCGGGCCACGAGTTGGGAGCCAACATCCTGAACACGGGTAGTGCCTTTTCGGACGGACTCGAGCCGGCCAAGGTCGCCTCCGGCCGACAGCGCGGAGTCCTCTACCAGCTCTCCGGCTGTAGCCCCGTTCTCGAAAGCTTCATCAAGGTTCCCCAGCCCTGGCAGGGCAACCAGATTAACCACAGGCGCTGCGTTGTCTGCCTCCAGCAGGGCTTCAATCTCAGTCTTGGATCTCCCGTGATTCACCAACGATTGGCGCAATGCGCGGACGATCCATTCCGGGTGCGCGTGCCGCAATGCAGCAATCTTGGTCTCGTCAGTCTCCTGCTCCAGCAGAATGTCCAGCCACTCGGTCATGCTGTGCGCCGTGACTTTGCGGAGAACAGCGTTGATGAGCGCAGACGGCCCGGCGCCGATGACCGCGCGGGCCAGACCCACGGTTTGGTCCAGCGCAGCATGGGCCGGAACACGCATGGAGAGCAGCTGATGCGCGCCGATGCGCAAGGCATCCAGGATCGCGGGGTCAAGTTGCTCGAGGGGGCGGTCAACGCAGCGGGCCAGGATGGCATCGTACGTGCCCTGCCCTCGCAAGGCACCGTAGCTCAGCTCGGTGGCAAAACCAGCGTCGCGGCGGTCCAGGCGGTGCTCACGGATTCTGGCGGGAAGGACAAGATTCGCGTACGCGTCTTCCGATGCGACGGCACGGAGGACTTCGTAAGCTACCAGGCGCGCAGGATCAGCGCGGCGCGTGCGCTGGGATGGGGCGTTATTGGAGTAGCCCCTCTGGGGTCCCCTGTTTCGTTCCCTGCCCTGGGCATTGCGCTTGCTGTCGCTGCGGCCTCCACGATCGGCGTGTCCGCCACCGTCCCGGCTCCCGCTGTTGTTGGGGCCTCGCCGGCCGGACTCACTCATTCGAATACCACTTTCTCAGGTGCAGCCAAGCCGCGGGCCCAGTCGGCCGACGACATCATCTTTTTGCCGGCGGGTTGAATCCGCCCCAGTTCCACCGCGTGGGAACCAGTCCCTACCAGCACGGACTTTCCATCCACGCGGATGGCTCCAGGAGCAATGTCTTTGACGTCGGGCCGGAGTGCGACGGATTCAAGCTTGATCCTTTGACCCTCCAACGTTGTCCACGCGCCGGGCTCGGGCGTGACGCCACGCGCCCTTCGATTCAGGGCAAGGGCCGGCTGCTGCCAGTCCAACCTTCCGTCCTCGAGCGACAGTTTGGGGGCCAGGGAAACCTCGCCCGTCTGCGGCTGCGGTGCAGCCTGACCGGCGTCGATAGCGGACAGCGTCTGGCTGAGGAGGACGGCGCCACTCAGGGAAAGACGCTCGAGAAGATCGCCAGCAGTGTCATCCGGCCGCACGGTTTCGGTTAGCGTGCCAAACACAGGGCCGGTGTCCAGCCCTTCTTCGAGTTGGAAGGTAGCCGCCCCCGTGACGTCGTCACCCGCGATGATGGAGCGCTGCACGGGAGCCGCACCACGCCACGCGGGAAGAAGCGAGAAGTGGAGATTGACCCAGCCATGCCGGGGAACGCCCAGGGCAGTGCGCGGAACGATTCCCCCATAAGCCACGATGGCGGCTACATCCGGAGCAATTTCAGCAATTCGAGCCGTAGTGTCAGCATCCACCTTGGCAGCGCGAATGATCTCGATGCCGAGTTCCTCCGCTCGGGCGGCAACCGGCGACGGCGTCAGGACCCGTTTGCGTCCTAACGGTGCATCCGGGCGCGTCAGCACTGCAACGACGTCAAAGCCGGCTTTGACCAGGGCGTCCAAGGACGGAACGGCAACAGCAGGGGTTCCTGCAAAGAGAACCCTCACTCGGGAGCCCCGAAACTGCCGGCACCAAAGCTGGAACCAACAGAGCTTGCCCGCTTGGATGTGGTCTGCTCAGTCACAGCGTGGTAGTTCGCGTTTCGGATGGCACGCAGCGCGGCTTTCCGGTCTTCGCCCTCAAGCCTGTCCGTGAAAAGGACGCCGTCAAGGTGATCGGTCTCGTGTTGGAAGCAACGTGCCAACATACCTTCGGCTTCAACTGATACCGGATTGCCATTGAGATCCACACCCGTGGCGCGCGTTGCCCGGTGTCGGCGCACGGGGAAACCAAGGCCGGGTATGGAGAGGCAGCCCTCAACTTCGTCAGGCTGGAAATCTTCGCTGTTGTCAAGGATCGGGTTGATGATGTGCCCCTCTACACCGCCAATGCGGTAGGTGAAGACCCGCTTGCTAACGCCCACCTGGGGAGCTGCAAGGCCTGCGCCTTCCACGTCCTCCATGGTTTCCATCATGTCGGCTACCAGCTTGGCGAGCTCCGGACCAAATTCAGTGACGGGATCGGCTACGGTGCGCAACACCGGATCCCCAATGATTCGGATACTCAAAATTGCCATCTGCTGTCAGTCCTCACGATCGTCACACTCTGGTCCGGCTGTTGCGGAGCCTAAGCCAGTTTAGTTGAGTGCAGGCTGCTGCCGTTGTCTCCAGCGCCAGCAGTGGCAGTCGCTGCGCCAGCAGGCACCAGCGACGCGGACTCCAACGACGGTGACACGAACGACGGCGGTGGGACGGGCATGAGCGCCTGACCGGCCGCAGTAACATCAGCTGACATCTCCCAGACGCGCCTCAGGGCGCAGAACTTCCACCAATGGTGCTTCAGGACATCCGGGTTGGCTCGCTGGGGCCTCACTTCGGTTTCTCCGATGGCGACCGCCAACAACATAGGGTTCTCGCCAAACTTCCATGCCTCCCACTCCCCCGCTACCGGGTCCACGAGGCTCTCTTCCGCTTTCATCCCCGCCACAAGTTGCATCACGACTTTGTCGTCGAGGGCCTTAACAGTGCCATCGCGTGTAGTGCCCTTGGTCTTGTAATCGATCAGGCAGATGCGCCCGTTAATCCGCGCAACGAGGTCCAGGGTGCCGGCATAGCCAACGGTCTTGTTCCAGACAGTGATTTCCGGAGCAAGCGGCTCCACTCTGTACAGTTCCCACCATTCGTCGAAGCGCGCTGCAAAGGCCTGTTCACCGTGGGAGGCAAGCTCATCGCGGCATTCCTGCATCCGATGCGGACGACCCAGGGCGCGAAGGGCTACCTGCTCACAGTAGTTGTGGACGCGATCGCCCCTTGCCGCAGCTTGGTCCCTGTAGGCCTCAGCAGCTTTGGAGGCCTTATTGACCGCCTGCCGGATCCTTGCCGGGCTGCCAAGCACGGCGGGAAGTTCGGGATCTGCGGCCAAGCTGCTTGCTCCCATATAACTGAACCAACCGTCCAGGGAGTGCGCCTGCTGCCCTATCACCGTGGTGATGGAGGGGACAGAGAATTGCTCTGTTGTGGAGCGGGCGTACATACGTCCGTAGTCGGTAGCGTGGGCAAGAAGTGGAGCAGTCATATAAAGACTCTGACACAGAGCACCGACAGAATTCCCCTCAGCCGCCAGGCGTGCCTGCGCGTATACGGCCTTCGGTGGACCATTCACCAAAAATCATGGCCGCTTGTTCAGGCGGCAGGCGGGCGAGCTTTGCCGCGAGGATGGGCGACGTTGTGGCCAAGTCCTTCAGGAGTGCCTTGGAGTCTTCAGCTTCTGTTGATCCACTCATGTTGATGGTGTGCACTGGCGGGCATTTTTGTGACGCCGAATGCTCCCCGGAGTCCTGACAACGAAAACCCCGCCTGAAGCTGAGTCCCAGGAATGTCAAGCGATTGATCGATCAGCGGTCGCGCAGTTATGAACTTCGCGATAGGCCCCGGCAGGTGTCCGAATCAGGCTTGTACTCAGTGCTGAACGCACCCACCCGGAAAAGGTATTTACTCCCCATCGACAGCGACGAACCGGAAGAAGGCAAGAAACGGAAGCGCACACAGAACTGCGCCTGCTATCCACCAAGCCATAGCTCCGGCAAAAAGGACCGTGCCCAAAAGAATGGTCACCACGACCAGCGCACCAGCGATCGGAGTCAGGCTGTAGGCCCACTGCCGCTTTGACGAAGGGAAGTTTCCTTGCACGACCAGTCCAAGCAAAATAGCCACAGGGATGAAGGCCAGGGCGGAAATCAACTGAAGTCCGCCGGGCGATGAAAAAGCACCCACGACAATGACAACAAAAACTTCCATCAGGGCAAGTGCTAAAGCGACCCAACGGGTTAGTGCGGACGACGAATGACGTACGACAGGCGACGTGCTCATTTGATTTCCCCCTTTTACTGACCATCTCCACTAGTTGAGCCACGTGCCACTTCTGAGGCTATGCGGCGGCAATCAGCCTTAAAGATCTGCCGCCATCATACCAAGAATGCGCTCTTCAGCTGGTAAGAATCCAAGCAGATTCATTTCCCTATGAACGTATTCCAATAAGAGCTGTACACGAAATGGACCCACCGACAACCTTTCGGTTGCATCAAGCGTTGCGTTCAATTCTGATGCAATTTCCTCGGCCATGTCCACTATTCACGGGCCGTGACCCAATAGAGGAATGGGTGATCATTCGTGAACACACTGGAGCCGTCTTCATCGACGTGCGGCTGCCGGATTCCATTTCCGTAGAAACCTTGCACTCACGGTGATGCAATTGGTCATCACCGGCTTGGCACCGCGCGATTCCGGCGGCGAATGCAAGTGGGGAAGAGCGCGTGGTTGGCGTTCTTCCCCACTTGGGGTCACTGCGGGGGCCGCGGGTAGCGGGCCCTGCAGTGTTGGTGGTGCTGGTGTTAGTTGTTGCTGGTGCGGCGGTTGCGGACGAACATCAGGGCTGCGCCGACGACGAGGAGGGCACCGGCTGCGTAGAGAATGCCGGTTCCGACGCCACCGGTCAGCGGCAGCTGGAAGCCGCTGTTGGAGGGGATGTTCTTCACGCTCAGGTCGATACCAACGGTGGTGGTGGCGGCGTTGATCAGGAAGGACACCGGCTCGGCGAGCAGTTCATAGCCTGCCGGGGCGGTGGTCTCTACCAGGTAGTACGTGCGGTAGTCCGGGCTTCCGGGTGCGACGGCTGCGCCGTTGGCCCAGTCGGAGTACCGCAGGCCCGAGATCGTCAGGGTGCCGTCAGCGGCGACGGTGAAGACCGTCTGGCCGTTGAGGTCCACCGGGTTGGTCCCGGCTTTGGCGTCGGCTTCGTTGGTGTAGACGGAGAAGGAAGCACCGGCGAGGGCTGCACCGTTTTCGTTGACCTTCTGCAGCGTCATTTCGCCCCACTTGGTCACGACCGGGGGTGTGACGATCGGGCCGCCGGGCTGGCCCGGTGCAACGTTGAAGCTGGCAGCGTTCGGGTACACGAGGGCTTCGTTTTCGATCTCACCGATGGTGTTGACCTTGGTGTTCACCATGACCTGAACACGGGTGGTGTTGTGTGCTTCGAGTTTGTCCAGGCCTGCCTGAGTGAAGATAACTGAGACGGTGTTGGTCGCGGCGTCGAAGGACACGGTGTAATCCGTGCCGGCCGTCAACGGGGTGCCGTCAACGAGGGTCGCGGACGCGCCGACGTAGGTCAGCTTCGGGTCCAGGACGTCCACGATCTTGTAGCCATCGATGACGGCTTCGTTCGGGATGTCACCGGTGATGGTGAAGTCGATCTGGTCCCCGAGTTTGACGTCAGGGGCGTCCGTGACGGTCTTCTCGGCCCCGGCAACGGAGTTCTTCGGGTAGACGTGGACGTCGTAGATCCAGTTGTCCTTGTTATCCGGGTCCGTCAACGGCACGGACACCAGGAACGGGGCCGACGGCGTCACACCGGCCGGGTAGTTCGTTTCCGTCACCAGGTACAGGCCCACCGGCAACGCGGTGAACCCGGCGGTCCCGGCAGCGTCGGTGGTCTTCGCCTGGGCAGCGCCCAGGGTGTACCCTGTACCCGGC